>JAJYPA010000065.1 GCA_021795795.1 Pseudomonadota bacterium
GTTCGATCTCGGTGAGCCGGCGCTTGAAGCGCAGGTAGCGCATGCCGCCGCCCTCGAAGCGCTGCGGCCGGAAGCTCTCGGCTCCGCTGGTGATGGAGCCGTCGCGCCCGCGCAGCGCCCAGCCGGTGGTGGTGCCCAAGTCGAGGACGAGGATGGTCATTGTGTTCATTGGTCACTCCATGCGTTTTTGGCATCTGGTGACCGAAGGTGACCCGTTTCTCGTTATCTGCTCGCGCCTGCGCGCACACACGTATAGAGAGATAACGATATGCCGGTCACTTTCGGTCACCCATTCAGATCAGTCATTGCGATAGGGCATGTAGCCACCCGAATCGCGAGGTTTGAGCGAGAGTCCCGACAGGGCTTTTGCCCCGCCGTGTAGGCGTGTGCGCGAAAACCCACGGTTAATGAGTTGCTGGGTGAGCCAGCGGCTGGTGCCTACGTATTCGCCACGCCGCTCGGCACGCTCCCGCCAGCGCTGGTAGATCGCGGAAATTGCTTCGCGCGCCACGGGAGACTGCTGGCAGTCCTCGTCCAGAAACTCGCCAATGGCATCCTCTTCTTCGAAGTACTCGTCGGTAGCGTCAAGCACCTGCTGGGGTGGATCGAGCCGACTCAAGCGCTGCCATTCCAGACAGCCCTGAACCGCCCAGGACAGAATGCCGTCCCGTTCAGCCAGGAGCTTTTGCTGCAGGTGCTTGTCTCGTCTTTCTGAGGGGACGGTGACCGTGAACGGGATCAGGTGCAGGCGACGCTTCATCGCTTCGTCGATGTTGCGAATCGCAGGCTTGTGATTGCCGGCCACGATCAACTTGAATTGTGGCAAGAACTCGAAAAAATCCTGGCGCATGAAGCGGGCGGAAATTTTGTCGCCACCGGTCAGACTCTTGACCTTGGACTCGGCCCAGCGCCGCCCTTGCTCGGTTTCGATGGCGGAGACAAACCTGGCGCCCCGCAAGCTAGCCATGTCTGTCGGATGCCGGTCCGTGCGGGTTTCCATGAAGGTGTCCATGGGAGCGTTGGTCGCGTAATCGCCGAGGATGGTGGCCAAGGTGTTCACAAACACCGATTTGCCGTTGGCGCCCGTGCCATAGAGAAAGAACAGTGCGTGCTCGCGTGTCGACCCGGTCAGTGTATACCCCGCCATACGGGCGAGATAGGCTTGCAGGGCCTGATCACCGCCCGTGACCTCGTTGAGGAACTGACGCCATGTTGGGCAATCCCCCGCAGGCGTGGCGGTTGTGATCTTGGTCAGCCGATCCAGACGATCGTGCGAACGCAAGACGCCGTTCTTGAGATTCACCATGCCGCCCGGCGTGTTGAGCAGCCAGGGGTCGGCATCCCACTCGTCAGCGGTGGCGGCGTGCCGGCGGTCAGAACGTGCGAGCCGCTCGAGTCCAGCCACCGCGCCACTGCTGGCAAGTTTTGCGGCGACTCGGTACGACTCGGCCTTGAGTGCTGCCTCGCGACAGATCTGCCGCATCAGGTGGTGTGCGGCCAGCGTCTCCTCGGTTTGCCAGCGCTTACCGGTCCAGAACACCCATTTGCCCCACAGGGCGACATAGCGCCAGTCTTTGGCATATCGACCCGAGAAGGTCAGCGCCAGCGCGTCTTCGGTGGCCCAGACCGATTGCTCGGTGGGATCTGCCGCCTGCGTGGAGTCTGCCGTCGATTGCTGGAAATGAATGCGCTCACCATTGGCAATGAACCCCCGTACATCAAAGCCTTCCGCAAGCGCATCGGCTGCATCCCATCCATCCGCAGCGCCATGGGGCGCGTCCGCCGTCGGGTTGTCCGGCGGCATCAACACCGCGCAATGCTGGACACCCGCTGCCATGACCGCCTCGGCGGCATTCATCGCGTACTCCCAGCCAGGTTTGTCGCGATCGGGCCAAATCAGGACATGCTTGCCCTGCAGGGATGACCAGTCGGTCTTGTCGATGGGCGCGTTGGCACCGTGCATCGCGGTGGTCGCGCAATGGCCTGCGTCGATCAATGCCTGCGCGCACTTTTCACCTTCAACCAGAATCACCCGATCGGCATTGGCAATGCCAGGTTGGTTGAACAAAGGCCTGGGATCGGGCGGCGCCATCTTGCGCCGTTTGGCATCCCACGGCCGAAACTCCTTTTTTCGCCCGGGTGGATCGTAGCGATACACGCAGGCAATCAGACTGCCGTCAGCGGCCAGGTAGTCCCACTTGGCGGTGTAGGGACCCAACTCATCAACCGGCACGGAGCGGCCTTCGCGACGAGTCACTGTCTGCGCCGGCGATGCCACGCACAGCCATTGGCGGATCCCGTTGGCCAGGCGCGGGAAGTCATGCCTTGCCGACAGACCTTGAGAAAGCGCCCAAAGATCGATGACGTCGCCGCCTTCGTCGGTGGAAAAGTCCTTCCAGAGGCCGCGCCGTGGTCCGTCTAGCTCAACCACCAGACTCTTGCCAGGGTTACCATCCACATTGCCGACATAGAACTTGCCACCCCGGATGCATCCCTGCGGAAACAGGTAGTGGAGGACAGCCTCGAGCCGGTCCAGAAGCCCTGTGCGCAGCGCGTTGGTGTCGGAGGACAGATCGTCGCGCTGCTCGGAGGCATCGTTGAAATCGTGCCAGATGATGTTGTCGGCCATCATGTCGAACCCCAGCAGCGGTCCTGCCAGGGGCAGAACTTGCACTCGACATGCGTCGGCGTGGTGGCATGGCGCGGCAACAACTCCTGGCTGTCCGTCGCCGTGATGACACGAACCGCGCGATCGGACATTCGTTGCGCCAGACCGCCATCAAAGGCTACCTGCTCGAACCAGATTTCCTCGGAATCCTTGTTGATGGCGGTGAACAACGCAGGGTTGCGCGATATGCCGGGAATGGCAACTTCCATGTAGGCCTGATAGACGGCCAACTGCGCTGCATAAATTGGCTTGGATTTTCTGACGCCGTGCTTGACCGTGTCCCGCCAGGACTTGTCATTCATGGTCTTGCACTCCCAAAGGGCGGGATAAGTCATGCCAAGTTCGGCTGGGCCACCGTTCAGCACGCCATCGACGTGACCCTGGATGCGACCACCCGCGACAGAAAAGCCGAACTGACCGCCGCTGGCCTTTTGGGTGTACAGGTCGAATCCGGCCAGGCGCAGCCAGCGAATCGCAAGGTCCTCCATGACGTGGCCGACTTCAAATATCTTCAAGGTCCGGCCGGGCAACTCGGCACCGTTGTCCATCGGCGCATCGACGTATTCGTATTGCAGAGCGCGCTCGCAGGCAATGCCCAGTCGTGAGGCGCCCAGATAGCGTCGACGGGCCTGCTGACTGCGCTCCGCTTGCAGGGCGGCATCTAAAAGCGCCGACACCTGCTCATGAAATTTTGGTTGATGGTTCAGGTCAATCATCAAAAAGGTATCCTGTGGTGGTTGCCACCGGTCGAGGCAACTGCCTTGCGGCTGGCGATTTGTTCAAAGAAAGCGCGGTCGCGCTCGACCATGCGTTCGTGCTCGGCGAGCATGTGGGCCTGATAGGCGTCGACCACGACCTCCACGAGGCGCAGGACCTCGTCCTTGCCGTAATCGGCCAGAAGGCGATCCATGCCGATGGAGGCGACGTACTCACCCAACGGAGCGAGTGTGGATCGCATGGCAGCAAGTTCCATGTCACTGGGATCAATCACGGCGTCCTCCTGAAACTGAGTCAGGCGATTCATAGGGTTGGAGAAGGCGCTCTTGCAACGCATAGAGCAGAATACCCAGTGATCGCTGTAGCGACGGGGATCGGAGCGTCGCATGCGTAGGTTGAAATACCCCAGACCGTTGGCTTGGCGGGAACACACAGCACATTTCACGCAGTCTCCAGAAGTTCGGTCATCACCGTATCGTTGGCAGTCGTCACCAGGCGCTGGATGGCCGCCTTGTTGAACTGGAAGGTCAGCAGCGCCGAGGCCTGATAGCGTGTCAGGCTGAAATCCACCCGCAGTGGCGCAGGCAGGTAGCGCAGTTGCCCGGGCGTGGGTGACTCCTGCAGCCAGCGACGGGTTTTGTGGGCGGCATCGTCGATTTCCTGCTTATTGAGCCAGTCGTTGGCTTGGGCGAGGCATACTGTGCGTTCACCGACACCCAGCAAGTGGGCAGGCAGTTTTTCAGCGCCACCCACCGCATACCAATGTCCGTTCAGGAAGAAGACCCCCGCCCAGGCCTTGAAGCCTGTAGCCAGCAGGGCGCAGTCGTCGCCGAAGAGATCGCACCAGGCAAAGTTGGAGCGCTTGAGCAAGTCGATTTCGGTCATCACGAAATCGCTGATCTGATGGCGCATCTCCTCGACCTGCTTGGCAAAGTTGTGGCCACAGAGCGGACACTCGCGACTGGCCATCGGCACTTCTGCATCACACTGCGGGCAGTGTTTGGTCGGTGCCTCGCCGCCCCCGGCGAAGCCATCCAGATCGACTTCCTGCTCCAGACTGCCATGGCGCAAGGATGCCGTGCCGAAGTCCAGCACCACGCAATCCGTCTTGATGACGCCCGGGTGTTCAGCGGGGTCAACCACGCGCAGACCGCGCCCGACCATCTGGATCAGGGTCGATTTGTAGGAACTCGGCCGCAGCAGCACGATGCATGAGGTCGGGGTGTAGTCGTAGCCCTCCGTCAGCACGGCGACATTTACCAGCACCATCACGTCATCGGTTTCATAGGACGCCAGAGTGGCCTGACGTTCGGCAGGCGTCATCTCGCCGTGAACGACTGCGGCGCGAACCCCTGCCGCATTGAAGGCATGGCAGACGGCATGGGCGTGATCAACCGTGGCTGCGAACGCAATGGTCTTGCGCCGAGCAGCGTGTTCCTGCCAGTGCTGCACGACGGCAGCATTGACTGGCGTGGTGTTCATGATCGATGCCACGGCATTCATGTCGTAGTCGTCGGTCAGTTTTCGAACACCATCGAGCGCGTCACGGGTGCCAACATCGACCACAAAGGTGCGTGGCGACACCAGATGACCGGAACGGATCAGTTCGCCCAGCCGGATCTGGTCGGCGACATTGGAGAACACCTCCCGAAGGCCTTTGCCGTCACCGCGATTCGGCGTGGCGGTCACGCCATAGATCAGCGCATGCGGGTTCTTGGCGAGAACGGAATCAATGACCAGCCGATACGTCGGCGCCGCGCAGTGGTGGGCCTCGTCGATCACCAACATGTCCAGAGTTGGCATCTGCTCAAGGTTGCGAGCCAAGGTTTGCACCATGGCAAAGGTAGCCTGACCCGACCAGGACTTCTGGCGGGCATCGAACACGGAGGTGCTGACTTTCGGATTGACCCGACCAAACTTGGCGCGGTTTTGCGCGGTCAATTCATCCCGGTGGGCCAGGACGCACACCTTGGCATCTGGATGTTGAAGAAATTCCCCGGCCGTGCCGGACAGGCAAATGGTCTTGCCTGCACCGGTCGGTGCCACGCCGAGGGTGTTGCCGTGGGCCTTCAAGGCCGTAACGCAGCGGGTGACGAATTCCCGTTGCCGTGGACGCAGCATCATCGGAGGTTCTCCTTATTGTGCCCATGCGGGACGGGTGGGAACCGCCGGCAAAGATGGCGTGGCGTTCTGCGGTGCAGAGTGCACATGGCTGGGCATGCGCACTGGCTGCCCCATCAGGGCGGCGTATTCCTTGTGATCCGGCTGAATGGCTGCCTTGATGACGTTCTTGTCCTGGCCGTTTTGGTCCTTGTCCCAGTCGACCTTGCCGAGAAACTCGATGCCATCGAGATCAGCGAATCCACTGATGCGGCGTGCGTTCTGTGCGACAGGACTGCCATCATTGGGGTGAACACCACGCGCCGAGTTGAGGATCGCCTTGACGAAAGTCCGGCCCATGTTGGCCCACTCTGGTCCCTTGGGGCTGTGCAGGCCGATGAGCGACCACATTTTGCGACGGGCGAATTCTCCGTTTGTCACGATAAACTCGCAGTTCAGGTAAACAGAACCGGTATTGTCGTTACGCGTGGCATAGCCGCCAGTCCAGCCCTGCGATGCGTCATCGAAGCCGCCCGGCTTGATGGTCATGCGCACCGGTACCAGTGTGCCCTTGGGGATCGGGTCGAAAGAGGTCTGTTCGGAAGCGGAATTGAAATCGAAGTAGGTCATGATCAGGACTCCTGGGTAGGAATGGATTCGGGGGTGGAAACGGGTACTGGGCGTGCGAAATCGAGTCGCTCGGTGGCAGGCTTTGCAGGGCCGGCGATCTTTTCCATCAGGCGGCCGAGATGGGGCTCCTCGATGAGGTCGAGGCGACCGGAGCGATCTTTGGCGGGGAAGCCCCAGGCGTTCAGCGTGTGGCAGACGAAGGCGCGATAACTGGTGCCGTCATCGGCCTTCAGTTCGGCCAGGGTGACGACCTCATCCACGATGCCCGGCAACTCAAGACCGGTCTTGGAACCGTCGATCTGCAACGAAAACACCCGACGGTTGAAGTCGTCCAGAGCCTCGTTCAAAATGCCGACGAACCAGACGTTCTTGCGGCGGGTATGCTGCAGGTGGGTCAGCCAGCCGATCATTTCCTGGCCCATCAGCCCATACGCACCGCGACTGTCGGGCTTGCCGGTCTTCTCCGAGTAGGCCTGCGGCTGGCCCTTGCACCATTGCAGGCACAAGCGCCCGGCCACGGTGATCGAGTCGACGAAGACGGTCTCGTACTTATCCAGAACCGACAGGTTGCCAAAGCGCGCGCAGACCGCGTCGAAGTGAGCCTGGCTGTAGGACTGGTCCTCGCGCAGTGCCGGGTTAGGGCCACCAATGAACACCGCAAAATCGCGGCATTCCTGCCAAGTGCGGGGGCGGATCGTGTCGCCCGCCCAGCCCTCGACGGCGAGGTCGCCGGCCTCGAGGTCGAAGAACAGGGTTGCTGTAGCGTTCAAGGTCCAGAGTTGCGAGGTCTTCCCAAGACCGCTTTTGCCAACGAGAACTCCCTTGACGCCGCGCTTTTCGGCCAGGCGCTGGTCTGCAGTGATGATGGGGAGACTCATGGCTGCCCCTCCTTGGAGAAGGTATCTCCAATGCAATGAGCGCCTAGCGCACCGCGTTTTCTGGCAAGTTCATAAAGTTCGTGCAGGGCATTTATGCGTTGTCTGACTGGGCGAATCTCGTTTTCCAGATCAATGACCGCCAAGGCGATCTGGTCTATGGTGGCATCTTCAATGGCTACCTCGGCTCCATTTGCCGGAATCAGCGCTGGCAGTGATTCGAATTGGTAGGGGTGTTGTTTTTTCAATCGGTCGAGCAGGGTATGGTTTTTGAACATGGCGGTTACTCCTGAATGAATGCAAGGCGAAATCCGGGTTTGCCGGTCTTGAGGGTGCGAGCAGAGGCGAAGGCGCTTTTCAACGTTTCTGGCCAGGCGCCAAACTTGGCTTCTGAAACGCGATAAGTGATCTCGACATACTGGGTGGGGTCGTCGCCAGTGGACGCGATGCGACGCACGATTTCTGCAAGTTGCTTCTGTTCCCAGTCGATTTTCTTGGACAAATCGGCGGTGACGCGAACATGACCGTCATCGAAGTGCACGACGCCGGTGTCCTTGCCAGCAGCAAGCCGTAGTTCCTTTGCCCGCGCGGAATACTTCAGATCCAGGGCATGATCCACATGCTCGACAATGGCTTTTGCCGCAGACAGCAGGTCAGCCGCATCGTTTTTAAGATGAAATAGAGATTCGCTGGATTGTTCGGCAAGTTTCCCAGCGGGTGTGGCCAGCACTTGATCGGGGGGGAGGTGGTTCATGCCACACCTCCCACATCGGCGCGCTCGGATGTGCTTTTGCGCAGGCTTTCGGACTCGTAGGTTTCGACGTCCTCGAGGCGGTACAACACACGTCCTTGCAGTTTTAGAAAGACAGGCCCGATTCCTTCAGAGCGCCAGCGTTCCAGGCTTGCTTCGCTGATGCCCCAACGGTCGGCCAGTTGGCGTTGGTTAAGGTGTTTGATGCTCACGTTTGTCTCCTTTAGGTGATTGCGAAAACGTGAGGTCAGTTTCCGACTCGGCATGTATGGGCATCAGCCACCGCCATGTGCGGGCTGATGTACGGGCTCAGCCAAAACAGGAAAAAGCGGGTTCCAGAAAGCAAAAAACCGCCCGAAGGCGGTTGTGCGGAGTACCTCTGACTGTTACTGGTCAGTCCAGATTGAATCCATAATGTCCATTACCATCGCCAGCAATGTAGTCCTTCCATATCGTATTGCCGCTGAAAATACTCGAGACACGCTTGCCATTTGCAGCCTCTGGCGAGCCATAGACTGTGACCAAGATTTCACGGGCAGGAACCCACCGACGTCCATTTGTGAACTGGTCGAATAAATACTTGACCGCTATAGTCTGCTTTTTTCCTTTGATGGCCCATGGCTTGTCGGATTTGGTAGCGATAACCAGCGTGTTGGTGAATGGATCGAAGCGGACCGGAAGCGACTTTTCTTCATTGCGTCCAGCAGGGGCCACCAGCAATCGGTGGATCAGGTCGATGTCGAAAGTCGGTTTGACTGAGTGGTCCAGCAGCACGCTGGCGATTGGAATGACGCGATAACTTCGCGGCGGCGGCACGATTCCAGGCAGGGACTGACCTGTGGTGAAAATCAATCCTTGATCGGGCAATGAGGCTGCCTGGAAATGGGAAAATACCTGCTCGATGCATGACGATAACCCCCGCACCAGCCATACATCCACCTGTACGTCGCCAATGCGCATCTTGCCGAGATTCCACAGTACGCCATCGATGGCTGGTGCTGTGATACCGCGTCGATGCGCCTGTGGAATTTCAAGCAGGTCGGCCAGAAAGTTAAGAAACTTGGTCTCCGAGACAGCATACACAGCCACCGAATCGGCAGCGACATATTTGGTGCGAAAAGTTTCTGGGCACCGGTAGCGATAGCGTCCCAGGTCATCGTCTTCCTCGACCTCAACCGGCACGCGTTCGTCACCTCTGGTTGCCGGATAGCAACCGGCATAACCAATACGCTCGGTCCACTGCGCAAGATCCCGGTCGGAGAGCGCCGGGCGGTGCGGCAGGTCCCAACCGGGCACACCATGCAGGCGCTGACCATCGCCATCGCCAACGGCGTGGCTCGACTGTTCGAAGAGATCGATCAGATCAAGCAACGAGGGTATCTTCAGGTTCTTCTGTGACATCACTGATTTCCTTCACCAACTGCCACTTGGCCAGCAAACGGTCGCAGAGTGCCCGGTCCTTTTCACGTTTAACCTTGATATTGCATTTGTTGCCATCACGCAGGATGACGGCGATTGTGCGTGCCCGCTCTTTTCCCACTTTCTTGATGCGGATTGACAGTTTCGCATAGGTGATGTGGTGATTGCGAAAGTCGAACGATGGGGAAATCAATGAACGGGCAGCGGTGTAAATGTCATCGACGTCCTTGGGCCAAATTTTGACCAGCAAGGAACGGTGGTTGTCCTGGGTATAACCAAGATCGATCACCTTGACAGACTCGACTGCTTCGCCGGACAGATCGAAACTGCGAGGCGCAGCCAGACTCTGGAAGTCATACTGCTTCAAAGGAATCTTGTCCCCGGTGAAGGGCGACTGCAGCAGCGAATCCGCCACGATCCGTGCCAGTGCCTCGCGGCCATCCGTATCTTTGGACAGCACCTCCAAGTGACCGTTGGCCGGTTCATAGGTGATGTGCGAGGAGATTGCGCGGATCACCTCCTGCGGTACGAGTTCGCTGGCCTGTACGCGATCAATGATCTCGGGTGGGCGGTTGTGATGTACGCTGACTTGATAAAGACTTACGTCTTCACCCGTGAGTGTGTTAGGCCGTAGCCGCTTGAATACCTGAACGGCAACAGCATCTCTCGCGCAGCCCAGTTGCTGGGCAATGGCCTGATGAAATTCCGAGCGTGCGGTCGCGTCATCCAGCACCGTGAGGTCCTTGGGGGCTATGTAGCCGGAATAGCAAGACATACTTTGCCTGAACACGTCAGCTTGGCGGGCATTTAGCGATTCCTCGAAAAGCGCAGGCTCATTCAGGTGCAGCCATAACGCACGCTCATACTGATTCGAGATAGCGCCAAATGCTGACTTGTTATTGTCGTCGAAGATTTCCTGGCTGATGCCTTCGATGACGTCCTGGCCAGCACCGTCTGAGAGCAAGGCGATACGTTCGGCCACTTCTTCGATCTTCTGGCGTTCGCTCACCTTCAAAGCCGACAGAACTGGTTCCATGATGGCGCGCTGTTCCTGCTTTCCCTGCTTTTTGTCCAGTTCCGGCATGTCCAAGTCGAACTGGTCCACCATGAATGTTCGGAAAACTTCCGGAGCCATGTGGCTGAGCAGTTTAGACAGATTTTCAGCATCGTTCATTGACATTCCCCATTTGCAAGGTGTTGATCGGGTTGGCACCAGCCCAGGCCCCGTCTTCTTGTTGGGGATTTAAGACCGATTATGTTCGGTTTGCCGAACGATTGAGATTATTGATGGCCGGATAGTAACTTGTCAAGAAGGTACAATCTTGTTCGGCTCAGTGGTATTATTTTTATACAGATGCAGACAACATAGGAGAAATGAGTGTCTTCCCCCCTAGGTGAAAAGATTCGCGTACTGCGCAAGCAAAACAATCTCAGTCTCGAACAACTGGCTGAACTGACGGAATCGAGCAAGAGTTATATCTGGGAACTGGAGAACAAGGACGATCCGAAACCGTCGGCTGAGAAGATCAGCAAGATTGCGGCAGCACTCAAGGTTACTACTGACTTTTTGATCACCGAATCTATGGCCACACCGGATGAGGCGGTGCTTGATGAGGCGTTATTTCGCAAGTTCAGAGCCATGTCCGAGGTGGACAAGAAAAAGATTCGCAAAATCATCGACGGATGGGATGACGAATGACGGTTGCAAAAAAACCCATGGCCGAGGCCAATCGAATTTCCTCGATGCTCAATCTGGTGTTGGGTCCGCAGCGTTTCCCAGTCAAGGTGGATGAGGTGGCCCAGGAATATTCCCGGCAATGTTTCAGGGATTCCCCAATTGATAAAATCCAGGGTGAGCATCTCGATGATTTTGACGGGATGCTCAAGGCGAACAAATCCCGGTCAAAGTGGCTTATCGTATACAACGATGGGGTTATGGCTGCGGGTCGCAAACGATTTACGATTGCCCATGAGTTTGGTCACTACCTATTGCATCGTCATCAACGGGATACTTTTGAATGTGGGGACGGTGACATCGGAACGGGAGACAACAACGGACGGGATATTGAGGCCGAAGCGGATCTTTTTGCGTCAACGCTGTTGATGCCCCTGGATGATTTCAGACATCAGATCGAGGGTCAACAGATCAGTTTCGATCTGTTGGGGCATTGTGCTGACAGATATGGCGTCTCGTTGACTGCTGCGGCCTTACGCTGTCTTGAAGTTCTAACCAAGCGCACGGTGTTGGTGGCCAGTCGTGACGATCACATGCTGTGGGCCAAGTCGAACACGGCGGCACTCAAATCTGGTGCATACTTTCCGACGCGTAAGAACACCATCGAGTTACCCCGCCAGGCGCTGGCACATAGTGACAATGGCAGGGATGCAGGAAATCAACAGACGGGTAGGGCACAGGAGTGGTTCCCACGTGAACCCGCCAGTATGCAGGTTACCGAAATGACACGAAGGGCGGGCCAGTACGATTACATACTGACGCTACTATTGATGCCCGACGCTGAATGGAGTGACTCCCTGCGTGATGATGAAGAAGTCGATGAGGATACCTTTGATCGATTCGCCCGTAATGGATAAACCACAGCCTGAGGCATTTCATCATGAGAGCACATAAATGGCAGTTCAGTGCCCGGTTTCGGCGTCATGCTTTCGGCTGGCGATCGGATACGCCGATCCAGCGCATCAAGGAGGCTCTCGCAGAAATCAAACTGGTTGCGCGCAAGGAGCCGGTGGTTGCGGCTGAGGGTGCCGTGACGCTACTGGAGAAACTTTCACCTGCGCTGGAGCAGGTGGATAGTTCGTCTGGTTCTCTGGGCTCGGCAGTGAACCGGGCCATCGATACCTTGGTACCGATCATTGCCAAGGCCAATGTTGAGCCAGATGTTCGACAGCAATGGCTGGAACGGCTTTGGCAGGCCCTGGAAAACGATGGGATTCCCTACTTGGAGTTGCTGGGCGAATACTGGGGAGAGTTATGCGCCACTCCGGAGATGGCTGCCAAGTGGGCCGACAAATTTTTACCGCTGGTTGAGTATATTTGGGTGCCTCAGGAATCTGGTCGGGGATTTTTCAAAGGAACGATCGCCTGTCTTGCATCGTTCTACGCGGCTGGCCGTCATGAACAGTTGTTGACTTTGCTGGGTCGTGCGCCGTTCCGGTGGTGGCACTACCATCAGTGGGGGGTCAAAGCACTGGTTGCGATGGGGAAGAAAGTTGAGGCGGTGCGCTATGCCGAGCAGTTGCGCGGGGTGAATGATCCAGGTTGGCAGATTGCCGAATCTTGCGAGGCCATTCTTCTGTCATCGGGCATGGCTGAAGAGGCATACCGGCGTTATGCGCTTGAAGCCAACCGGGGAGCAACCAATCTGGCGACATTTCGGGCCATCGTCAGGAAATACCCGAATGTGGCACCCGAACAGATTTTGCGTGACTTGATCAACAGCACTCCTGGGGCCGAAGGCAAGTGGTTTGCTACGGCAAAGGATGCTGGTTTGTTCGGTGTAGCCATTGAACTGGTCAACAATAGTCCGACTGATCCACGCACGCTGGTGCGCGCCGCGCGGGACTTTGCCGTGAGTCAACCTGAATTTGCTGTGGCCTCCGGACTTGCAGCACTGCGATGGCTGGCGCTCGGTCACGGTTACGACATCACCGTTCTCGATGTGCTCGATGCATACTCGACGGTGCTGCATACCGCCGAAAAAGCCGGACGGGATATCCAACAAGTCAAGGGGCAGATCGTCGATTTGTTATCTGGCACCCCAGTTGGCAAACAGTTCCTGAAAACCGTTCTGTCACATCCTCAATAACACTCTGATTGGTCGGCCGTATCTTGCTGACAGCAGGGTATTTTTGAAGCGGATAGCAACACTTCGAACGCCTACGAAATTCCCTCATGGCATCAAGGGCGGTTCACCCGGACAATTTGCTATTCAAGCGAGTTTGACGGAGAGGACCGATAGCCATGTATGCAATCAGCCATATTCCACCCGATCGAATGACACCGGAGCAGCGTCGTCGCGAGATCGCCTCGCTGTTGGCAAATGGACTGGTACGTCTACGTAGTGCCGGTGTGACGCAGTCCGAAAACCTGGCCGCAGAGAGCGAGTTTGAACTTGCTATTTCGCCCGAAGGAAGCGTTCATCAGGTCTCCAACCCACCGAGGAAAAAGGAGATCCCATGAACCCAAAAAACCCCCCCTACGTCACGCCACCTTCAGTGGTGTCGCAGATTGCACAATTGCCGAGCCTGGGCATGACGGAGATCCGGGCGTTGTGGAGACACTTGTTTTGTGCAGATACGCCGACGCATAGCCGCCCGTTTCTGGAGCGACGCATTGCCTACCGGCTGCAGGAAATCGAGTTTCGCAAGGTTGATCATAACCTGATCGATCGGAACAACCGCCGCATCAAAAACATCCTGGAAACCGGTCAGAATAAAAAGCGCGATCGCAATTACCGTCCGGTCGCCGGTACGGTGTTGGCGCGGGAATACCAGGGTGTCACTCATAGAGTCGTGGTAACCACCGATGGTCAATATGATTTTCAGGGGCGTATGTACCCAAGCCTCTCCATGATTGCAAGGGAGATCACCGGAACACGATGGTCTGGTCCCTTGTTCTTCGGGCTCAAGCCGTCAGCCACACCCAAGGCCGCCTCCAAAAAAGGAGTTCGTCGATGAGTGAAGTCCTGAAACGCCGTATGCGCTGCGCGGTCTACACGCGCAAATCCACCGATGAGGGGCTCGACCAGGAATACAACTCCATCGATGCTCAACGCGACGCCGGTCATGCCTATATCACCAGCCAACGTGCCGAGGGCTGGACTCCTGTCGCCGATGACTACGACGATCCGGCATTCTCTGGCGGCAATATGGAACGGCCCGCACTCAAGCGACTGATGGCGGACATCGAGGCCGGCAAGATCGATATCGTCGTCATCTACAAGATCGACCGGCTGACCCGTAGCCTCGCGGACTTTTCCAAGATGGTCGAAGTGTTCGAGCGACAGGGTGTGTCCTTTGTCTCTGTAACCCAGCAGTTCAACACCACGACGAGCATGGGGCGACTGATGCTGAACATCCTGCTGTCCTTCGCCCAATTCGAGCGTGAGGTCACCGGCGAGCGCATCCGCGACAAGATTGCCGCCAGCAAGCGCAAGGGTATGTGGATGGGCGGCGTACCACCAATCGGCTACGACGTCAGGAACCGGCGACTGGTGCCCAACGAACGCGAGGCCAAGGTCGTCCGTCACATTTTTCAACGCTTCGTCGAACTCGGCTCATCGACCATGCTGGTTAAGGAATTGCGCCTCGATGGGGTGACCTCAAAGGCGTGGACGACGCAGGACGGCAAGGTGCGCGAGGGAAAACCGATCGACAAGAGTCTGATCTACAAGATGCTCGGCAACCGCACCTACCTCGGCGAACTGCGCCACAAGGAGCAGTGGTATCAGGCGGAGCATCCACCCATCGTCGACCGCGCACTGTGGGACAACGTCCACGCCATCCTGGCCACCAATGGGCGGGTGCGCGGAAATGCGACGCGGGCGACCGTGGCGTATCTGCTCAAGGGCATCGTCTTCGGCAACGACGGGCGAGCGCTGTCGCCCTGGCACACCACGAAAAAGAACGGACGCCGCTACCGCTACTACGTGCCACAGCGCGACGCCAAGGAGCACGCGGGTGCCTCGGGCCTGCCGCGTCTGCCGGCCGCAGAACTCGAATCAGCGGTACTGGAGCAACTACGGACGGTCCTGCGCGCCCCGGAACTCTTGCATGAGATGTTGCCACAGGCGATCAAACTCGACCCCACCTTGGACGAGGCCAAAATCACCGTGGCCATGATCCGGCTCGACGTGATTTGGGACCAACTGTTCCCGGCCGAGCAGACGCGGATCGTGAAATTACTGGTGGAGAAAGTGATTGTGTCTCCAACCAACATCGAACTGCGACTGCGAACTAATGGTATCGAGCGCCTGGTGCTTGAACTGCAACCGGCGGGCGTTGCCCAGCCCGAGGAGGCATTGGCATGAGCGAGATCCGCATCCAGAAGACGGGCGAACCCGACGTCATCGAGGCCAGCGATGGCCGACTGACGTTGTCGGTGCCGATCCAGATCAAACGCCGTAGCGGACGCAAACTGGTCACGCTGCCAAATGGCGAGACAGCCAAGGCAAGGCCATGGGACACCGCAACAACGCCGCTGCAACTGGCGTTGGCCAGAGGTCATCGGTGGTTGGCTATGCTCCAATCTGGCGAAGCCAGGTCGCTCAAAGAGATCGCCACCAGGGAGGGGGTCGACAACAGTTACATTAGCCGGATGGTCAACCTGACGACCTTGGCGCCGGACATCGTTGCCGCTATCCTCGACGATGCACTGCCGAACCACATCACGCTGTTCGATCTGGCGGTGGATCCGCCAGCGCTGTGGGAGGAGCAGCATGCCCGGATCGATGAGGGCGCCGAGGGGAAGGGCTAGGTGTACCCCGCAGCAAGTGCACATTTCAGCCATGGGCACCCACCCCAAGGAAATTGCCAAGGGTGCCACGATTATCCCGTGCGCCGCTTACATCTTCTGTCCAGTTTGCCGTGGAATACGCATTCATGGCTCTATAATCTCTCGGAATTTGGCCTCCACCAAACACGGAGCGATTCAGCAACGAACTTGACTCCAACTCGACAGCCCCTTGCTGCGGTGCTCTGCCTTGGTTTCTTTGACGGAGCGCTCGAAGTCGGTGCGCGGAATTAACTTGAGTATTTGGCTGAACATGCTGCATGATGCTTTCACGTTGGGTCTCCCTCGGTCAGGTATGGCGGGTTTGGTGATTCACCTATACCCTACACCTTGGGATGACCCAGCGTCAGAATCTATTTTGGACAAGAGTGAACGGGTGTACCTTCATGCCTATGACACAGTCAGCCAGGCAAGGGCGTCCATCATGGACTATGTGAATTGGTACAACAAATTCAGGCCGAATTCCAGCCTGAAGAAAAGAACCCCGGATGGGGTTTACAACGTGATGCTGCCGACGGTCAAACTGGCAGTGTGAGAACAGCAGGTGATCCACTTAAAAACAGGATTCCGCTGTTCAAACAACCGGAGCCAACTCTCCCTCGCGATCCTCTGAAAATTGGCCATGGATATGGATATGCAACCCACCCCAGCTACTGACCATCAGCTACTATCGTCTTGGCTCGCCGTTATAGGGATGTTGACGATGTACTGGTCTCCGGTTGAGCGCCACATTGATCAATGCGTTCATTTTCTCCATGGAAAACTGACTCTTTCAAAAAAACAAAAGAAAAAGCCAACAAGGCTTGGCTCCAAGCTGGAGTTCATCAAGTGCAATATGCCGCCAGAAATTTTCGATCAGAATGGATTCGAATGCTTGGTAAATATGACAAAGGGTACTGTTCAAATTCGAGACGTATGTGTTCATGGAGTGCTCAATTCTTACGATCACAGCAAAATTGAAATCGGCAAAATTGACGGCACCAAAGATGGACACCACATCACTCTTGTCCAAAATAAGTTTTCACGAAAGTTGTTTTGGACAGCATATTTGATTCAAATGCCGACGCTGTAGTGGGATACCACCCCGAAACAGGCTTGTAGAGCGGGATGGGAAGCGGTGGTTAGCAGGTTTAGCAGACTTGCCTGCACCAGCAGTTATTTTGGACAGCATATTTGTGATGGTAGGCACGATTTTCAAATTGACCTTGTTTCAAACGTAACTGATTGATTTATCTATAAGGACAAACCTGTCCAGCAAGCGTTTTGGACGGCAGTGACACCACATTGAAAATTTCACCATTGACCGAGATCGTCTCGAAAACTCTGCGAAGGCTCTATCTGTATTACAGGAGCAGTGGGGTTCCATTGCTTCGGCGTTGTACGAGCATACAAAAATGGCTAACCAGGCAGTCGAGAGGGACTGCGCAAAAGCGCGCAGCCCCTTGGCTCCACGTTCGACATTTCCGAAAGGTAATCGGTAATGTCGAACATTGTTTATATCCTGACGGATGATGTGATGCCGAGACTGATCAAGATGGGACGGACTGTACACCGCTTCCGCGCTATATCATCTTTATGATGACACCTTCCTTTAAAGACCATTTTTCTGGTATCGCGGACCGTTATGTTGCGTTTCGGCCACGCTATCCCGACGCACTCTTCGATTATCTGGCGGGTGCGCCTCGACGCAGGGAATTGGCGTGGGATTGCGCATGCGGCAGCGGACAGGCGACGCAGGCGCTGGCTGACCGTTTCATCTCGGTGATCGCCACGGATGCCAGCCAGTCCCAGGTCGCTGCCGCGCCGTCCCATCCCCGCATTGATTATCGCGTTGCGCCGGCAGAGGAAAGCGGTCTGCCCTCCGGCTCGGCGGACCTTGTTACGGTCGCCCAGGCACTGCATTGGTTCGACATCGACCGGTTTTATGCCGAAGCTCGGCGGGTACTGGTGCCGGGAGGCCTCCTTGCGGTATGGACCTACGGTGTTTTGCACGTGGAGGACAGGGAAATCGATGCCCTCGTCACCCGTTTTTATCGAGTTACGCTGGGCCCGTATTGGCCGCCGGAGCGGGAGTTGGTGGAAAAGGAATACCGGACCTTGCCTTTCCCGTTCCGCGAACGGCGGCCTCCATCTTTCCGGATGGAGGCGCTATGGTCCTTGCCGCAGTTGCTGGGTTATTTCCGCAGTTGGTCGGCTACCAGTCGCTATATTGCCGCACACGGCGACGACCCGGTATCTGCACTTGCCGATGCCCTATCGCTCCTGTGGGGAGATCCCGACCGCGTACGAGAAATACCTGGCCTCTGTTCCTGCGGGTGGGAGAGGGCTGAACGAGGCCCACTGAGGGCATGTTGATCAAGATTCCGACGGTGGTCCGCTCGGACGAGCATGTCCCTATCCTCTCGGGCGGCCCCTCGCGGCGGGCGGTGTGGCCTTTTCTGTCTATCGGTCCAGGTAGCCAATGCCGCAATCCAACCGCTTGATTCGTCCGCTTGTAACTTGTTGATCTGTAACAGGTGAATTTGTGGTGCTTGCGGACTTCGGGCGCTTGATGGGGAGCAATACCGGAGAGAAGAAGGGCCTGGAGAGAGAGGAATGTGCCGAAAGATGGGTCGGATGGCAGACCAGTGAAGTCCTCAGGCGTTTGCAGGAATCCGCGCAAACACGCGGGAACCGGCGCAATTCGCCAGAAAAAAACCCCAACCGAGAACGGTTGGGGTTGGTGTACTGGTGGTGCATTACGGAACCGAACCCGCGTCCGTTTTCCGAGCAAGATAGCAAAACTTGGCTGTAAAGGGCGCGAGTTCGAGTATCTGGCCATTTGCGTGTACCGATGACCTCCGGTGCTGGAGGAGGGTTGGGCATGGTAAAACTCCGATGGATGTTGCTGGACTTGTGGGGATGGACCAGGCTTTCGTGAGTCGGATGATCAATCTCAGTACTTGGTCTCAAGCATCGTGGCTGCCATTCTGGACGAGACATTACCGCCGGAGGTGACGCTGTTCGATCTGGCATCGGGTATGCCACTGTGGGAGAAGCGATGGACACCGCTGAGTGCCAGGGGCTGGTCACGCACCCCCAACGGGGAAACAGTCAAACCCAGACCTTGGGACACCACGACCACGCCGCCGCAACTGGCGTTGGTCCGAGGTTATCGCTGGCAGGCCATGCTCGAATCTGGAGAAGTAGAATCGCTCAAAGAGATCGCCGCCAGAGAAGGGATCGACAACAGTTATGTCAGCCGGATGGTCAACCTAACCACGCTGGCGCCTGACATCGTCGCAGCCATCCTGGACCAAACCACATCACGCTGTTCGATTTGGCGGTTGATCCGCCAGCGCTGTGGGAGCAGCAGCGGGCAAGGTTAACCGCCGGAGTAGGCGAGTAACTGGGTTCACCATGGGTTTGAAATTAGCGCTATTTTTGGACAATGTCGGTTAAGGCCAACATTGTTGTTGACTTTCGTCAGTTCTAGTCATAATATCTGCAACATCTCAATAGGTAATGGATCGGGCGAGGCAATCATGAGTGGATGCGGCGACTGGATGGACGATTACGGCTGGAAAATTCTTGGCTGCGCGGCGACGGGTGTCGTTGCCATGGTGGCTGCGCCGGTTTGGGCACCGGTTGGGGCGATTACAGCGGTAGGGGCCATGATCGGGGCGGGCGTCGGCGGGGTGGCTGGTGTCGCTTGGGGAGTAGTTTCTGACTCGGGTTCGGCGACGCGAGAGCAGGCGGCTGAACAGCGGGGGCATAATCAGGCGAAGGCGAAACACGAGCAGGAACTGCAGGAAATCAAGGCACGTTACGAGAAATATATCGCGCATCAACGCCAACAGGCATCGTACTGGGATTTGATACTGGCTTTGTATAGTGTGGGCTTTGCCACCTTACTGCATAGCAGGCGAACCGATCGCGAATCCCTTGCGGAACTCAAACAGTTCATCGGTGGCCTAGCGTCTGATGCCCTTCCGGAGGCTGTGTGTGTTGAGATGAGTGCGATTGAACAAGCAGAACCTGATCTCAAAACTGCTATGGTCAGAGCCCAAAAAGTGATGGCAGACCGTATGGAACTGTGTGACGAGGTGGTGGTCCTGCTGGGTGAGCAGGCAACCCGCGCTGACTGGCAGCAACTGCGATATGCTTGATGGGGGGAATATGACATCACGTACAGAGCAATTTCGCCGCCGCCAGCAAAAGCGGGCCGCGCAACGGCAGGCTACACCGCTAGTGCTGCTGCCAGATGCCGGGACTGCGGCAGCCTTGGCATCAGCCGAGGTCGACAATGCTTTCGTGGACCGCCCGGTTTTTCTGGATCGATTCGAGATACAGGCGGACATGAGTACGCAGGATCCGGCGTCGCTGCTGGCGGAACTAGCGGCGCACTACCAGAATGACAAGGTTGCCGATGCCATGCTCAGCACACGCACGCAAATCATGGATCAGATTGCTGGTGCTTTTGGCCTGGGCAAATTGGTAGGGCTGGTCGATCGCAAGGGAGGGTACGTCGATACGGTCCACAATGTGCGGCAAGGAGTCTATGCGACTGAACTTGAACGACATCGATACGAATTGCGGGGTGAGTATGATGCCGTTGGTGCCGCTTACCGTACTCATCCGAATTACATTGCAAAAGGTCGTGCGGCGAAGCAGAAATTTGAATTCGGCAAGTTGTTTGATGAGTATACCGGGGAGCGGTTTCGGCCGTCTGATGTACATCACAAGCAGCGACGGCCCACGATAGATCACATCAAATCCGTAAAGTCGACCCACAACGATGCAGGCCGGGTACTGGCTGAAGTGGATGGGGTCGAGTTGGCAAATCAGGATTCCAATCTCGCAATCACCAGTAAGACGGTCAACAGCGCAAAACGCAGTGATCAACCGGTTGAGTTCGGTAAGCGACTCGCAGAGGGTGCAAGCCCCCGTCGCGCGGACATTGAAAGGCTAGAAGCCTCGTCAACGACGCTATCAGAGCGTGAGCGAAAAAACTTGACGAAATTGAAGGTACTGGAAGCGGTTGACGTGGAAAGGCTAGAGCGGCAGGAACAAAGAGCAACTCAGGCCATGGATACGCAAATCAATGATGCCTACTACGGGAGCAATAAATTTGTGAAAGCGGCCGGCAGTGCGGCTGCCACCGAAGGCGCGAAGACCGGTTTGCGCGAACTCGTGGGTGAGGTATTGCTGGAATTTCTCTCAGCTTCTTACGATGAAATGATGGATGTTTGGAATAGCGGTAGGCAAGAAGCCAGTATTTGGAGGGAAATGACTGTCAGGCTGAAACGCATTGCATTGCGAACGGCATCTAAATGGGATCAATACATCGAGCGATTTATCGAGGGAGGCATCGCAGGGTTGCTGTCGAGCCTCGTGACCACACTCGTCAATGCATTCATTACCACTGTTCGTCGCGTGGCAAGAATGATTCGTGAAGGACTTGTATCTGTCGCCCGGGCGGTTAAGATTGTCCTGTTGCCGCCTGAGGATGCAGATAGGTCGACCGTGCTGCACGAGGCCACCAAGGTCATTGTAGGCGGTGCCATCATTATCGGAGGAGTTGCACTGGAAGAGCAGATAGACAAGATGTTGCGTTTTCTGCCCGGATTGAGTTTGATTGCGGACTCGGCAGCGCCCGCGATTGCCGGGGCCTTGACCGCCATGGTGACCGGCCTTGCAATCTATGGGCTTGATCGCCTGGATCTCTTTGGTGTTAATGAACTTGCACGGCAACGTTCGATCGGCGAAATGCTCGATCAGCGCGAGGAAGCGACCGTGGCGCAGATCGAACACATGCACAGTATGCTGATCGGAAAGGCAGGGGAGTAATGGAGAAAGAAGCCTTGGCCGCCGTCTTTCTTCAGAACAATGAGACGCTTCGCAATACCTTGGCACGCAACGTTGCCGCCGGTCGGAATGCGCTGAATCTTACGCAACAGCAACTGGCTGATCAGGCACAAGTATCTAGAACTACCATCATTCAGATTGAGGCTGCGGAGGGCGACCCTCGTCTTTCGACGCTAGTCAATATTGCCCTGGTATTTGGATTGCCGACGGCGTTCCTGCTATTTGGTAAGGACGAAATATTGGTCGTCGCGGAAGCACCCAGCAGTCAACATGCTCAACGGATTCGAGAAACATTGACCGATGAAGATATCGCAAAAATGCGGCGTCTGCTCGGATCCGGCATTAATAAGAGTCAGGCAAAGGCGGCGGCCATTGGGGCATCCGCTGCGGGACTTTCCGGTGTGTCTGCCGCTTCTCTGGCAGGGGCAGCTATTGGTAGCCGAATTATGCCCGGTCTAGGCACGGCAATTGGCGGTGCAATCGGAGCAATTATTGCGGTAAGCAAACAGTTAAAAGATGAATCTGGTTCCTGAGTGTGATCACCGGATTTGATGGCCTGATTTTCAGGTTGGATGATGGGTTGGTGGCTTGATCATGGCGAGCGACGACCAGATTCGAGCCCTGTTCCAACTTTCAACGAGTTGGATCGCGAATGGGGTTGGGATCGTCGGAATGAAAACGTGCCACCCTCGGTGTTGCGGCAGATGCCTGAAGTGCAGACCGACCCTGTCCGATGACGGGATTTTCGTTATCCGCTGATAGAGGTCATGGGTGGGTTACTGCGTAACAAGGTGTCCGGGTGCCAATGGCCAACAGTTTTGACCTGGTTTCTGGCCGCTCATTTTGCCCCAGATCAGAAGCGGCCTTGCGTGTATTTCTGAACGATCCGGAAGTACCCCCTGGATACCAATCATCTGGAACGTGCCCTGCGGGTGATTCCCATGGGAAAAAAGAATTGGAATTTCTGCTGGACCCCGACCTCAGATCCCCCGCCTCCGAGAATACTCTCGAATTCGCAGATAACGCGCATCTTGCGCAAACTGTGGCGCGGCTTGCGCGATCTCGTCCAAGCATTGGCCCAACTCCCGGGGTGCCCACTGCTGGTCAGCAATCACGGCATTCAGCAGCAGTAATGCCTCGGCAGGGAACCGTCTGCACAAACCCGATTCGTGCAGCAGGTGTACGACGTAGTCCGGGTGTTCAATCGGTAGCAGCCAGTCCTGCACCGCAGACAAGGCCGCCGGGAATTCGCCTCGGGCGGCAATCACCAGACGAGTTAGGGACTCGGCTATTCGCGGTGTAGCCAAATAGCGGGACTTTGGCCAGATCTGTCGCCAGAACGGCTGGGCACGGTTTTTCCAGAAGTCCTCACGCTGATCGGCAGCGCCTTCAAGGGCCTGGGGGAGCGCCTGCGCGGACTCCTCCAGGCCTTCTTGTGGAAGCGCACCAATCGCCGATCGGAACTCATCTTCGGTGTATCCCTCGGTCGGACCCAATGCTGCGTAGGTCAGGAAGGCCGCGAACTGCTGGCGGTGCTTGCCAAGATCGGCATAGTGGTTTGCACTATCCAGGAACTGCGACTTGAAGGCTGACAACAACGGCTGGTACAAACGCGGCGACCAGAGGAAGCCTTCCCACACGGCTTTTGCTTCGGCGGGATTACTCCAGTTGAACAACGGCAAAAGGTGCTGTTCGGTCCAAGGGCGATCCACACGGAAAAATGCGATCAGCCGCGAACCCAGCAATACCCGACCGTGGCGGAATCGGTCCACCTGCACGTCGCATAGTGTGGTGAACATGGGCTTGATGTCAGTTGGAAGCAGATCGTTGTCGTTCGGGTTCTGTTTGAACCACAGATTGATCAGTGCCTGCGTGACATGCGCGACGGGGTGGTTAATCGCAGATCCGACGGGGTCATAGGTTTCGACGCCATTACGGATGATGCGGAAAACCGGGCCAGTTTTAAGCGGTAGTGCCAGCACTCGGCGGCACAACTCCATCAGGATGCCCTCGTGGCGGTTGATGGACTTGGATGCAGCTTCCATCCACCACGTAACACCGTGGGCAATCTCCTGAAGTACAGTATCGGGCATGGCCCGCACCAGCGGTGCTGCGTATCGCCAGGAGCGCAACACTGTGCCTTCTTCGGCCCAGGCCTGTAGAGCCCCGCGCCATCGGTCAGCGGGCCACACGCCATCCTGTGCCAAATCACATAACGCGAACAGACTGTGAAAGAAGCGCGTGCGGCAAACGTCACGCCACGTATCTTCGTAGAAAGGTCGCCGTTCGGGCGTCGGCTTTGTGAGCCATTTCACCAACTCCTGTCGCTTGCGGGGGGCAATGTCGACGTCTCGGCTATCCTCGTAATCCGGATCGCCAGTGCCACTCATCCAGTGCGAGAACTCGTCACGCTCGTTGGTCGCCAACTGCCATTGCGGGTGGGCAGTGGAAATTTCCGCCAAGCGCGCTGCCGCGGGCGCCTCCAGCGCGCAGCCCGAAGTGTTCAGCTTGGCCAGATGCAGCCAGACGGAACGAGCCACCAAGTCTTGCCACCGATCTGCTTCCAGGTCGTTCCGATACATCTCGCGCGGGGGGCCAGCTAAGATGGCTGCCTCTAGGCGTTCTTGTGTGGCTCCTGCCAAATGTCGCCCCTGCAGAACGAGTAGCCTGAACACTTCCCGCCCCATATCTGTTGACCACAGCCACCAAGCGCCATCGGCCAACAGCCAACCCACCCACTGCTCGGGCGTGATGCAACCATCCTGACTGGCGGCAAACAGGGCCAGGCGTTTGAAGGTGGGGTACGGCAATTCGAACCAGCTCTGCGCGATTCGTGTCGCGCGCGCACTGTCGTTCGTGCGAACCGCCAACCACGCATCGCGCAGCAATTCGATCAGGCTCACCCAGTCACGGAACCACCGGTTCTGCCAATGTGGCGTAATGGACGGAAGATCCCAGTGTGAGCGGTCGCTGTGGACATCGGCCTCGCCCAACTCGCGTAACATGTCTAGTGCATCACGCAATAGTTGCTGAAAATCCTCCAGCAGGACCGGCAGGGCCGATGTCCAGTGCTCATCAGCCAAGTCGCGCAGAGCGGAATGCACCTGATCAGCGGTCAGCACGAGTTCCCAGTCCACCAATTGTTCGATTCGCGTGGGCTCGTCAGTGCTGTTCGAGTCGTCGCCGCTCCAGCGAAACGGCTTTTTCAAGACTACCTTGGGTTCGAGTAACTCGCGCAACTCCAGACGTAGCGTGGTGGTCAGGCCTTCCCGCATAAGATGGTCTTTCCAGCGATACAAATCGGGGGCGTGCCTTGGGGACTTCACCCGGCCACTAAGCAGTAGGCGCCACAAGGTGCGCATCAGGGGGCCAGGAATGGCCTTGGGTGCGTGCAAGCGGATTTCATTCAGCTCGGAGGTCTTGCCACCACGTTCCAGTGAAGCAAAGCGATCCAACTCGTGCTCAATCAGCCACTGCCAACGGTCGTACAACTGTCCACCACGTTCCGCAATCCAGATGACGAGTCTCGGGTCATCCAGGTGGCGCACCAGCCAACGGGCCAGATGGAACATTACGTCATCCCATTGGCTGCCGGTGGTGCCACCGGAGGCAAGCAGCATCGGCGGTGCATGGTCATAGGGCGCAGGTGTTAGGACCCTGATTATTCCACCGGTCAAATCCCACATTAATCCGCACGGCAATGAGCCTGATTTCCCGGAATGATTCCCCAGGTGGAATAGTGTGGGCAGGTGGTGGAATGCGGGCCAGGGTGATGGCTTTTTGGGAGATGGGAGAAACTGTGGACGTACCCCCCCTATGCTGAGGGGGGCGACCGGATTCAGACGGGTGGCAAGTCGGTGAAGAGGTCGAGTTGTCCTGGATCTGGGGGCGGTGGGTCGGGAATCATGGAGCGGTGGTAGCGGTGGATCTGGGCGA
>JAJYPA010000502.1 GCA_021795795.1 Pseudomonadota bacterium
TCACCCATGCGGATATTTTCGACGACCACGAAGAGGCTTTGGAACTGGTAGGCATACTGGAAAATCTGGTGCTGGGGACGCAAGGCGCGCTCCATTACACCATGCCCAACGACGGCTGGGTGGCTTACCAGAATGGCGGGCAGCCACGTATGCTGGACTTGTCGCACCTGGATGGAATTTTTGACCGGCTGGATGGTGTGTTTTTGATGCGGATAGGGAAAGAGCAGGTGAGGCGATGGGCTTTTAATGAGGCTGAATCATGCTGAAGCAGGTTATTGTGGTGCGGAAAGATCTGAATATGCGCAAGGGCAAGATGATCGCCCAGGGCGCACACGCCAGTCTGACCGCAGCGTTTGTTGCGGTGAACGACTATCAGAAGGTCATCGACTTTCGTGACTGGTTTCACGGTGACCAGCGCAAGATTGCCGTGGGTGCGCCTGACGAGGATACCTTGCATCGGGTGTATGCCCAAGCGCAAGCGGCTGGGTTGCCGTGCGCGATCATTCAGGACCACGGATTGACCGAGTTCGGCGGGGTGCCGACTTACACGGCGGTCGCCATTGGGCCTGCGGAGGATACCGACGTGGACCTGATAACCAGGGATTTGGGTCTGCTGTAACAGGGCGAAGTGCGCAAGACTTGGTGACCGGTGCAAGCTTTACGCCGTCTGTATGATTGATATATAATAACCATAACAAAGATGCAACCAGAAGGAATGGAAACTATGACTCTCCCGAAAGACTCCCAGGCCGTGAAATGTTACCGGCTTGGACTGGGTTGCCGAGATCACCCCGCAGGCGTGATTTCCGATATTGCCAGCGCAGACGGGGTCTCCCTCGAAGAGGCGGAACGGCGGTACGCAGAAGCCAAGGATCAGCACGGCAAGCGAGCCGCCGGACAGATTACACGCGGCCTGCGGCGGCGCGGTGCGCTGGAGTCGATGCGGTGGGCGATTCTCTGCCGGTGCGAAGCGGCCCATGCCCGGATGCCGGTGGGTGCTGATCTTGTGGCAATAACAAACGCATTGTTGGACGACCTGGCGTTTGCGTACAAGTATGCGACTCGCGCCCGCCATGCTCCTGAGCGGGAATGGGTCCAGCAGCAGATAGAAAATCTGCATCATGAAGGCTTGATCATTCGCGGCACGGCCGGCATGCGCATTACTGACGCTGGCCGGGCCTATTTTGTTGAACAAACTCGGTAACCTATTTGCTAACCAAGGGGTGCGAGATTTGAAAACCAGATCGGTGAACATATTAACTTCGTTAGCTTTTGCGATCCTGTACGGGCTATTTGTTCTCGCATTAAGCCCCATGTTGTTTGACGGGGTTTTGCCGACAGGGTTTGTGCTATTGTTTTTGGTCATGATAGCCGGACCAACGTTCATGGTGACGCTCTTTTTGCGCGGGTACTTATCTCAAAGACCAGATAACAGCCTGCGAACTAAAATTTGATACCGCCAGTTCGTTTGTTATATAATTATCATATCAAAGCGGAGGTCAATAATGGAGAAAACCAGATTCAAGGTGAACGGAAAGCCCGTATACCGCACAAGGATCGGCTCTTATGTTTTTAGCCATCCTGACGGTGAAAAAGAAGAGGTGCTCGGCATGGGATCGTTTTCCATTTTGTGCGAAAAAGTGGATGTACTGGATTCCGATGGGCACAACATGCGGTTCATCCGAAAATATTCTGTGGGATGGCGTGGGCGACCAGAGGATGATCACCCCTGTCCATGCAAGGTTTGTCAAAGCAAGATCGCCCCTGCGTGGTGGCGCGGATCAAAGTACGACGTGAGACTGGCTTGATGGGTGAACTGGAATCCGCAGAAGCCTGGTGGCAATGGCAGCACGTCCTGAAAGAAGCGCAGAGCCATTGTCGAATGGCAGGACTGCGTTTCGCCAATCCGTATCACAACATCGAGCACTGCGAATCGGTGGCGAAGGTTGCCGTTTTCTACGGTATGGAGACGGGCCTTGAGCGTAATGATCTTGTGGCTTTGGGTTTGGCTGGCCTGTTCCATGACGTTGATCACAGCGGGAAACCGCTGGATGTTGTCCCAGATGCGGAAAATATCAACAAGGCATTAAAAGACTTCCATGTATATGCTTCCAACAACTTTCTTGACGAAGGGCTTTCGCGCACGGTGAGCCGGATTATCGCCAACACCGAAGTCCAGAAGATCGACGGACAAATACGGTTTCAGGAACCTACTGGAAAACTGGAGACATTCATTCGAGATGCCGATGTGACCCAGCTACTGTTTTCAGGAGGGCGGGAGATGCAGGCGGGCCTCGCTCAGGAGATGAGCCTGCCGTTTAACCCTGCGTTCAGAAGGAAAGCGGTCGATTTTCTTTATTCCGTTAGCCTTTACACGAAGCCGGCGCGGGCGCGAAGGGCGTCCATGCGCGACTTTATGGATTCCTGGTGCATTGGGAAATCTGGGGATCGCCTTGCCGCGTGTGGTAACGCGGGTGATAGTTGTCATGACCGTCCATAGCCACAAACCAGACTCTCCCTGCCTGGGCTTCTGCACCACAGCCCTGGGCGACGACGTATGCAAATCTTGTGGGAGGACGTTCGATGAAGTGACGAGATGGATTGTCATGTCGCCGGAAGAGAAGGCTGCAACATGGGGAAGGCTGAACCGGGATGGGTGGTGGGATACCCAACGGAGAGCAAGAAATGGCGGTTGATGATCAGGAACCACAGGAATTACAGCGTGTCACCGTGCTGGGCATGCTGGACGGCGACGGTCAGAACAGCGTCGTGCTGCACTTGTTTCCATCCGCCATGTCTCGCGTGATGGTGGCCGCGGAGTGGGCCAAGGCGCACCCGGAGGCGAAGCACGTTAAGATTGTCCTGCACGGCGAGAAGCCGGATGCGCTGACCATGACCTTGCCGCGCATCAACTTGTTGGGGATGGTGGCCGACCTGGAGCGGCAGGAGCATGGGGTGATGCTTCAATGAGTCCGGTCCAAGCAGAAGGTCAACGGATGTGGCTGGACGAGTGTGTGCCCGTGGGTGTTTTCGACGATGAGCAATCTGAACAAATATGGGATGTTTGTTGTGCGTCTCATCCAGATGATCCGTTTTCAGAGTGGGAAAAACGCAAAGGGGAGATTACAGGATGATGGCCTGTCAAAAATGTGAATCCCTCTGCACCTCCCGCACGCAAATCGTCGAACCTGATCTCCCAGAATTTGGCCGCCCATGCCATGTCCTTGTGGTCGGTGAGGCCCCAGGCGCCGAGGAGGACACCCAGGGCAAGGGCTTCGTGGGCCGCGCCGGGCGTACCCTGCATGCGTTGCTGGAAGAACATGGATTGCGGCGCGGCACCGATTACGGCTGCGCCAACATGGTGTGGTGCCGACCGCCAGAGAATCGGAAGCCGACAAAATTGGAAATTGAAGCGTGTTTACCGAAGTTGGCGGAAACCATTTCCACATCAAAACCACAGGTGGTGTTAGCGGTAGGAGATACTGCTGCGCAGGTATTCATGGGGAAACACCATGATTTTGGATTACTGCAGAAAATCCAATATCTCAAGGAGAACGCCTATTGTCCGAGAAGCCTATTGGGCTATGGGTCGGTTCTGGACATGAAATGGCCATATGGCACGCGACTGTTTGTTATCCCGCACACCTCGCCCCTTGCGTGGAACAGAAACGCACCTGATGGTCGGAAATGGTCGGAAGTTGGGGCTGAGCAGGTCAGGCGGATGGTAAAGCTACTTTAAACAGGAAGATATTCTATGCCACAAAGCAGTGGATTATTGGTCATTGACCTGCAGTACGGATTTTCACCAAAACCGGACCTGGTGGAACGCATCCGGGATGCCGCCCAGGATTACTCGGTCGTCGTGGCGACCAAATTTTTGAACCCGCCGGACAGCCTGTTCAGACGTGTTTTAAATGACGGGAAAGACGGTGGGGCCATTATCGACGTGGGCCACGAAATCGTCCTGGAGAAAACGGGCTACGGGCTGGATCAGGCAGCCATCAACGCCTTGCGTGAATTTCCGGAGATCACCGAATGGGGCCTGGTCGGTAGTCGTACTGGCGCATGCATCATGGCCTGCGGGTTCTCCCTGTGGGACGCGAAGATTCCTTTCCATGTGATCCGGCACCTGTGTGCGGAAGAAAAAGGGCCGATGTGTGAAGCGGTGGATACGGTTTTACAGCGACAATTTGGAGTGTGATTGTGGCGAAAGAATCCAATAAGACAAGGAAACCACCTGGCCCCGGTCGTGGCGGGAAACGGGAGAATTCAGGACGCAAGGCTCCTGACGGTGCCACCATCGCCACTACAGTCCAGATTTCGGCGCTGGTGACCCCGGCTCAGCGTGGCAGATTCTTGGCCCTGGGCGGCAGCGCATGGCTGCGTGCTATCATTGATCGTGAATTTGACAAGGGTGTATGATTGATATATTATAATCATCAGGAGCTGACCTCCGACCGTGACGAAATAGGGAACTCATGCCTAATCATTTCGAGATAGGCCAAAACGATCTGCCAAGCGACGATGAAGTCTGCGACATGGCGACCGGTTATGTCGACGGGTTTGAGCGCGCCATGGAAGTCCTGGGCCTGGACGTGGAAGCCATGGAAGAGTGGCTGCTGGATCACAACATCGAGCGCTGCCCATCTTGCGACTGGTTCGTGGCCAGCCATGAGTTGCTGAACGATGAGGGTGAAATAGACGGGTTTTGCGATAACTGCAGGTCATAAGGGTAGAACATGGAACGCACGCGCCGCATTATGAACAAATACAACATGGTGTCTTGGACCAGCCGGTCTAAAACGCAGATGGACAGCCTGCTGGAGGTGGCTCGAAAACTGCAAGACGATCCTGAGCGGGATCAGCGCATCGCCGCCGGTCTATGCCGATTGTGCCATTACCACGGGAACCGCTTTGGCCTGGCGGGCGCCGCCATGACCCAGGAGCCCTGCATGTGTTGCGGAAAGGATCAAATTTACGGCAGCACCCGCACCGACGCGCTCTGCCTAGAGTGCGCCAAGGACACCGGGCTGTGCAAGCATTGCGGCGGAGATCGTGAATTGCAGACCGGGCGGCGCAACTGGCCGGAACCCAAACTTTGAATCAGGGAAGGCAGTGAGATAATTGCCATCGAATCGCTGCGCATGGTCCCCTCCGGCGCTGCGACCTGGAAGGCACCCAAAGGAGAACTTCATGAGCAAAAACGCCGATAACGCGCCAAAAGTCCATATTACCATCACCATTCCCCAGGCACGGGCAATGGTTGAAGCGCTGGACCTCTACATGCGTCTGGGGCTTGGCCAGGTCCACATGGTTTCCAAATAGGAGTGGCTGATATGGATACGAAAAGAGCATTAAAACATGGCGTACTGATCATTTTTGTGGCGCTGGCGTCCACGGTGTCGTATGCAACTGCCAAGACGGTTATCGCTTCGGGTAATGGGCGGGTCATCTTCTCTGGTAAGAGGCAACAGGCCACGGTGGTCATCGCTCCCGCGATGTACACTGAAACGTGTAGCAATCGCGGCGGGAAACGGATATGCATAAAGCACCAGGCTCCACCTGAATATTTTGCGTTTCCAGTTCATATTTCTGGGCGCGAACCAACACAGATCACCACGCAGTATGTGCCATCGTCAAGAAGTCTGTTTTTCAATCCGAATGGTCTTCCCGCCCCACGATACCATGGGAAGCCCGTTCCCGCGTATGATTGCGTGTACCGTGGCCATGTACTGCAGCCGGGTGGCGAATGGCAAAAGTATGACCAGAAAACTGGCATGCACTGGCATCGTGTTTGCCGGTATAAGCATGGGAGGGGCGTTATGAGCCCTGCCGTTTCTAACTAAAAGCAATAGAGTCAACAAGAAAGGACCATGCGCATGAGCCATTGGAAAATCTGGTGTGACGGGGCCTGCGCGCCGACCAACCCCGGCCCGTGTGCCTGGGGTTCCGTGATCCAGTCACCGGACGGCGGACGGACGGAACACTTCGGCTTCATCCAGGCGATGGGCACC
>JAJYPA010000503.1 GCA_021795795.1 Pseudomonadota bacterium
CATGGCTACAAGTCGCACCGATCATCCGGTGAAACTCCGTATTTCGTGCCGCTGTGGCGCGCGGTACTGCTCGCCGTCCCGATTCTCATCGGGATCGTATTGTTGGCGAGAATCTAATGACAGCGAAGGGTATAATAAAAATAACCGGTGACGCTGGTAATGACCGCAATCAGTTTTGAAGCGACATTCAGGCTGCGATGTTTCGAACGCCTCTGGGCACTCCGCGCTGCCGCGCCTCCCAGAGGTCGTAAGCCACCTGCATTCGCAACCAGAACCCCGCTTCCACACCAAGTACTGCTTCGAGACGTGGCGCCATGTCTGCACTGACGCCAGACCGTTCATTCAATAGCGCGGACAATGCCTGCCATCAGCCTGCGCTGTGTGCCTGGTCGATTCTGTTCAGGATCTCCAGTGCCGCCTGTGTATCTCCACGCGCAGCCATCATCTGGAATCGACGCTCTACATCCATTTCAGTGAGCATTTGCGCAGACCACTCCTCAAAAAGCTTGTTGACGCTGACCCCCTTCATACGCGCCATGGCTTTGATCCTTTCCGCTTTGTCGTCTGGTAACCGAATAGTCAACGTACTCATTTGAATACCTCCAGGCATTCGGACGGTTTCAGGATGCGCAACCCCGGCCAGGCCAATTCCCCGCCTTTCAAATCCGAAATGTTGTGTGTGATGATGGCTTCCGCGTTTCCCGCCACGGCCAGTTCTATAAGATGATTGTCCCCTTCATCGGGGAGATTCGGACGCCACCCGTAGTAGATGGATATCCACTTCCCCTGTTTCGCCAGCGCGGCCATGACGGTTTTACGCTCATCGTCAGTAGTCGCTTCGGTCCATAGGGGTCTACCCAACATGGCCTCATATTCCAGCCACAGCGCATTTCCGAACAGCGGGATGTAAAGCCCTGTCAGCGCGCGTTTCAGGACAGCCCGTGATGCGCCGCCTTCGGAACGCATGGCGGCAACAAAAATATTCGTGTCAATAACGAGGCGAACCATGAGTGATAGCGTATATGCTTCCACTTGCGAGAGCAAGGCACCAAAAGAACCACTGACGAAAAATCAGATGTTCTTGAATCAGCGCTTCTCTGGCGCTGCAATTTCGCTGCACTCAGGTTGGGAATGTCCGGGAATATCAGGGAATGGCGGTGTATATATATCTCATTGTTCTATATAAATAATGCGATCTAACTTGTTGATGCAAAAAGGCCATTTTGCTGACTCTTAATCAGCGGGTCGTGGGTTCGATCCCCTCACAACCCACTAAATAAAACAGGCACTTGGCGAACTTTGCTAGGTGCCTTTATTTTTCCGGCCTAACCCAAGGCTAACCCCGGAAGGAAAAAACGGGGTGGATGGGGATATTTTCCCAGACGTGATCTGGTCGTCACTGTGACCAGGTGGGGGTGCCGTTCATGGGGTGTTCCCTTCGCGCTGGCCCTGCGCCAGCACGTTGGAGACGCTGCCTCCACCAATGACCGATGATAAGGCACTGAATATTTGTGGTGTTATTTTTGCCTGACCGCCTTGATCTTGCTTTCGGTCTTACCCTTGGCGGCAGGCGATCCCGTCCAGGTAGATGGCTTCGTGGCTTACAGAGATTCGACACCAGCGCATGAAGCATCCTGTACGAGCTATAATTCGTATGATCTTGCTGATCACGAATTTCAGGGATGGGACCAAACCCGACATGCACCGAATTTGGTGGTGGGCCGTACTGCTGCTCGTAATGGGCAGCCTTCCTGCAGGTCCGGCATGGGCGGGGCCGTCTCTTGCACTTTCCGCCCCGGAGGCAGCCATGCAGATCTATTCCAGTGCCTTTGCCAGCGGTGGCATTATTCCGCGCCAGTACACCTGCGAGGGGAAGGACCTTTCGCCCCCTCTGCGCTGGGAGGATATCCCCGCCGGGACCCAAAGTCTGGCCCTTATTGTGGAAGACCCAGACGCTCCAGACCCCGCAGCTCCCCAGCGCATCTGGGTACATTGGGTATTGTATGACATTCCGCCCCATGTTCAGGAACTCTCTGCAGGGGTACAAAGGCTTCCGCCCGGCGCACGGGAAGGCATCAACGACTGGCTACGCAGAGGATACGGCGGCCCTTGCCCGCCCATCGGCAGACATCGCTACTTTTTCCGGCTCTATGCCCTGGATACGACCCTGCCCGTGCTACCAAGCCCCGACAAGGATAGCCTCCAGGTGGCCATGCACGGACATGTGCTGGCTGAAGCCACGCTCATGGGACGCTATGCCAAGGGCGATCGTTAAGTCGCAGTACGGAGAGACGTCCCGATCGGGCGAGCGAAAGCGGTAATCCGCTTCACGTGGTGGCTGAACTGCCGTTCCGTCATATCGACTTTTAGATCAGCTAACCAACTAGCTTCTTGGATATTTTTCTGCGGCGATTGTTCGTCCGCGTCATGGTTCCGGTGGTGTGGCCAGAGGGTCCAATTTTACCTTGACTCTGTAGCGTACTTCAGGGTTTACCATGTCTGAAGAATTCTGGAAGGAAGCATCGAACATCGAAATGCCGAGAATCAGCCGATCTTTCCCCCTGGTTGCGTTGCTGGCTTTGTTCCTGCTGGGAGCAGGCATGAGCAATGTTGCGGTGGGCATGCCGTCTTGCCATTCATGTGCTGCTGTGACAGATATGTCGGCAACGGGCCCGGCTTGTTGCCGGGACGATCCCGCCGCCGATATAAGCACGCATTCCAGGGCAACCCAAGGTCAGTGTATGTTGATCTGCGCCGGGGCTCATGCATCGGGCGGACTAAAACTTCCTGAAATGACTTTCCCAGCCCAGGTAACGACGGGCTCCGTAAATTTTTCCCGTCTGATGATATTCCGTCCGGCACGATATCCGATTTTTTTCTCGCACCATATTCATCATCCCCCACCGCTCCACCGGGTGCGATTGGTCATTTGATTTCTCCAGAGCAAGCTGGCACTCCTCTCCGAATTGGGGATATATGTCACTGATATGCCATGGAGATATCACATGTATACGACTATTCACGGTTGCTTTACCCCGCCGGCGTGGGGCAGAATCTGCTTCCTGGCCGGGATGCTATTGCTCCTGTCGACGACGCTTGCCAGTGCCGCGCCGTTGAGCCTGCAGGGTGCAGAGGCGATTGCCCTGGGGAAAAATCCCGGTCTCGGCGCCATAAAGCAGAAGGTTGTGGAATTACGGCACCAGGCGGTGGCGATAGCTCAACTCCCCGACCCCCATCTCGCTTTCGGCGCTGCGAACCTGCCCCTCAACAGCTTCTCCATGAACCAGCAACAGATGAGCATGCTGAGCGTGGGCCTGAGCCAGACTTTCCCCTCCTTCGGCAAACTGGGGCTAGAAGGACAGCGGGTGGGGGTGGAGGCCCAGGCGGCCGCCGACACCCTGCGCGGCCAGTCCGCCGAGCTGGTGTTATTACTGCGCCGCGCCTGGCTACAGGCCATCTATGCCGAAGACGCCGTGGCAACGGTCCGGCATCAGGAACAGTTGCAGGCCGAGAGCGTGCAGGCGGCCCTGGCGCTCTACCGATCCGCTCAGGGGTCACAGGCCGATGTCCTCCGCGCCCAACTGGCGCGCGACAGTCTAGCCAATGATGTCAATCGATTGCAGGCGGAGCGGGCAAGCGATCTGGCACAAATCGCGCAGATCCTGAATCTGCCGGAACCGCCGTCCATAGAGCCTCAATGGCCGAACCTGCCGCCGCCGATCACCTTGACTCAGGCGGAAGACCGCCTCTCCGGCCAACCCCTCCTCCGGGCCGCCCAGGCGCAAAACCGTGCGGCACAAATGGGCGTGCGGGTAGCCAAACGTGGCTATTGGCCGGAAGTCACGGTCAGTGTCGATTATGGCCAGGACTTCTATCCCGGCAGCCCCAACTGGCTGTCGGCGGGTGTTGACCTGAGCCTGCCCATATTTCCGGGAGATCGCCAGGACCAGGATGTTGCCGCCGCCCGGGCCAAGGCCCTGCAGGCGCAATATCGCTACGACGATCAGCATCTGGCCATGATCCAACAGGTACGTGCCAACTTTGCCCGTTATATGGCACTCAAGACCGAGTTGGAGCGCACCGATCAACGCCTGCTGCCCACCGCACGAAACGCCTTTTCCGCAACACTCGCGGCCTACGCCGTAGGACGTGCCGAACTGAGCGCGGTGCTGCGCACCCAGAAAGAAGTACTGGACTACGCCCTGAGCCGCCTGCAATACCGCCGCGACCTGGCCCTCAGCGCCGCAGAACTGGATTTCCTCACCACCGAGGGAGGAGCGCAACCATGAAATCACCCAACTGGATCATCGGCATGGGTCTGCTCGGCCTTGGCGCGGTCCTTGGGGCGGGCGCGGTGTGGTGGTGGCAACCTTCGACTGCGGTGTCGGGCTCTGGGCCTGCCGCAGTCCATGGTCAGAAAATCACAGCCAAGGAACGGCGTATCCTCTACTGGGCTGCCCCCATGGACCCGAAGATTCATTCGGATCACCCCATGAAGGACAGTATGGGTATGCCTTATATACCGGTGTACGCCTCCGGTCCGAGCGCGCAAAAAGCATCCGGACTCAGCATCGATCCGCGCCTCGCGCAAAATCTGGGAGTGCGCCTCGTGGATGTCCAGCACCGTCAGATGGGCCACGCGATTCACACCGTGGGTACCGTGGCAGTGGACGAGAATCGCGTCTATTCCGTCACTCCACGTTTCTCCGGGTGGGTGACACACTTGAATGTCCGCGCCGTAGGCGACCCCGTGCAGCGCGGCCAGGTGCTCGCCGAACTGTATTCTCCCGAGCTGTATGGTGCTCAACAGGAATATCTCATTGCCCGCCGCCAGGGTGGAGCGACGGAAGACCCGGCACTGCTGGCAGCAGCCAGGGCTAAATTGAGATTGTTGGGCATGCCCGAAGACGAAATCGCTGCACTCGCTCGGCGCGGCACGGCGGAGCGGAACGTGCCGCTCCTGGCGCCCGCTTCCGGGGTGGTCGAGACCCTCAATGTGCGCCAGGGTGGTTATATCTCGCCGCAGACTAATGTCTATGAAATCGCCAATCTCGACCGGATATGGGTCAATGTGGCGCTCTACTCCTACCAGTTGCCTTGGGTGAAGACCGGCAATCCCGTACGCCTGCACCTGGCAGCCTATCCCGGCAGGGTCTGGGCGGGACGCCTGAATTTCCTCTACCCGACCCTCGATCCCAAAAGCCGGACGGTGACGGCCCGGCTGAGCTTTTCCAATCCCGGCGGGAACCTGCGCCCCGGCATGTACGCCGACGCCACCATTGTGGCCAGACCCGAGGAGGCTCTGGCCGTACCCAGCAGTGCCGTATTACATACCGCCCAGGGGGATTATGTGATGCTGGGTGAGAATGGTGGACATTTTCTGCCGGTCCAGGTTGCTCTGGGGCCAGAGGCTGACGGCTGGGTGGCCATCAACAAGGGACTCAAGACGGGGGATCGGGTGGTGGAGAGCGCGCAATTCCTGCTCTATTCCGAGTCTCAGTTCCAGTCCGTCAAGGCCCGCATGCTGGGGGGCAGCACGATACCCACTAAGAGTGCCATGACCGGAATGAATATGGGTCAGGGAGGGAAGGCTCATGATTAAAGCGATTATGCGCTGGTGCATGGCCAACTACCTGCTGGTCGTGATCGCCGTTCTGGTGTTGATCGCCGGCGGTACGCTGGCAGTGATGAATATCCCTTTGGAGGCCCTCCCCGACATCTCGCCCACCCAGGTCATCGTCAAGACTTCCTATCCGGGTCAGGCCCCGCAGATCGTTCAGGATCAAGTGACCTATCCCCTGGAGACCACCCTGCAGGAGGTGCCCGGTGCCCAGGCCGTGCGCGGCTACTCCATGTTCGGGGACTCCTATGTCTACGTCCTCTTCAAAGGAGGCACCAGCATCTATCAAGCCCGCAATCTGGTACTCCAATATCTGAGCCAGGTACAGTCCAAGCTGCCGCCGGGGAT
>JAJYPA010000504.1 GCA_021795795.1 Pseudomonadota bacterium
GGGTGTCTCGCCGTTTTGTGGTGTATCCCGGCGACGAACATTTTCCCCTTCCTCATGGCGTGGAGGCGATCTCGTTGCCAGGACTTGCCACCAGATTGCGTCTCAGTGCCCCAACTGCGGCCGCAGGCTAGGTTGGTGGTCCGGAGGTGGCGGGGCGTTAGGGCGGAGGCGGTTGCGTAAAAGGGTCCGCCTGCCAGGCTGAACCCTCAGTAGTGGAAACGCAATTGGGCTATTTGGAGTGGGTCGCCTTCAACCAGGTACACCAGGCGGTGCTCATCCGTGACCCGGCGTGACCAAAATCCTGAGAGGGCGTGTTTCAGTGGCTCGGGCTTGCCCACGCCGCTAAATGGCTCTTGCTGGATTTCGCGAATCAGCTTGTTGATCCGCTCAACCATCTTCCTGTCCTGCTTCTGCCAATACAGATAGTCTTCCCATGCTTCATCTGCGAAAACCGGTTTCACTTAGCCAGTTTCCGCGCAACGCCCTTGCCAGCGTTCAGTTGGGCGGCCGCTGCAAGAAGGCGCTTCGCGTTCGCGGGCGTGCGCAGAAGATAGGCGGTCTCTTCCAGCGCCTTGTAGTCTTCCAGTGAGAGCATCACCACGGACTGCTGTCCGTTGCGGGTGATAATCAGCGCTTCGTGGTCGTTGCAAACTCTGTCCATCGCGCTCGCCAAGTTTGCGCGGACCGTAGTGTAGGTGATCGCATCCATTCTGGATCTCCTTGTATGTACGCTATAATGTACGTGTTCGCTGGCCGCTTGCCTAGCGCTGGCGGTCATTGCAGTGGGCTTCCGCAGGCCGGTACGTGGTGTACCAGTTGTTTTCCAGGATCACCTGGAGGAACTGCTGGGTGCTTTGCGCCCAAGTGAGGTAGGGCATGTCTTTGGATTGCGGCGCCTTGCCTTCGGCGTTGAGGCGAAGCCACTGGCGGAGACTGTTGGCGATGGCGGCGCTGTCCGTGTTGGGGAAATAAAAAGCGAAGTCTCCGGCCACTTCGTGAAACACTGGGATATCGCGGGCGATGATGGGCAGGCCCTGGCGGGCGGCTTCGATGAGGGGCAGGCCGAAGCCTTCGGCGTAGGAGGCGGCGAGGAGGGCGGTGGATTGGGCGTACAACCGCATGAGCAGGGCATCGCTGGCCTTTTCCAGCCAGAATAAACGCCGGTTGCGTTCCGGATGGCGGCGCAACTGGCGCGCCAGGCGCTGGGTGCGCCAGCCTTCCTTGCCGATGATGACCAGATTGAGGTCAACGCCCGCCTGCCAGAGTGCCTCAACCGCTGCCAGCGCCTGGGCGTGGCCTTTGCGCGGCTCCAGGGTGCCGACCATGAGCAGGGTGGGGCGCGAGTGGCAGGCGGCTAGGACTTCTGCGCCTTCGCCTTCTAGACCTTGGGTGGGTTGGCTCGCCTCGATATCGGCGCCGTTATGCACAAAGCCAATGGGTAGGGGCCGGTGGCGTTGCCCGGGATGATCATGGAGCCATGCGCACACTTCGTCGGCCACAGCGCGAGAGACGCAAATTATGCCATCGCTCATCTCGATCACGCCAGCAAACCAGTCAGCAAAGGTTAGCTCGTATGTTCTGGGAAAATATGCGCCTTGATTAAAGGCACATATGTCGTGGATAACAAAGATAATACGCAATCCCCTCTGTTGCAAAGCTGCGAGTGTTGCAAAGGGGTAGCTTAAGTGTGGGTCAGGGCAGTAAAAAATGTCTCCTGGTTGAACGGTTACGACAGAATCCTCCGCATCGGTGTTTGCGCTTTCTAGTAAAATGCTTGAAAATTTTTGAGCATAGCGGAGTTGACCTGCTGCATCGGCATAAATTGCTTTCACCTTGTAGCCCACAGGGGGGCGCAACAGTAGTTCCAGTAGGATACTTCGCACGACTCGTTGTACGCCAGTATGCACATCATGCAATACAAGCTCTGATATATCCACCAACAGTTGATACTCACTGGGTGCCATCGATAGTTGTGTCTGTGTATTTTTAACGTAGATTATTGGGACGTTACTGCGAACGAGTTTTTTCTTAAGAAAATAAATCCATACCCCTACGGTTTCTTCTGCCGATGGAAATGGTCGAAGCAATTTGCGGACAACAGCGATTACTGTGGTGCTGACTAGCAATGTACGTATATAGCCATTAATAGCGATTTTAAGGCGCCTCTTTAGTGAGCGTAGATGGCCAATCGTTCTCATATTTTCTCGATGGTCGGCTTGCCGCCAATGACGGCGTAGACAAAATAAGCTTTGGAAATGTCATAAGACTGTTCTTGAGTAAAAGCCATTGGACTGCTGTAAACGATCTTTACATCCGTAAAACCTATCCACTGCACCACAAATGCCAGATAATCCGATGGAATCGGTCGAGTGTGAGTTGGGTCCGTGTAAAAGGTATTGAAGGCAAGAGAATTTTTGACGTTGATGGTTTCCAACAACACCATGCCACCCGGTGCCAATGCCCGGTAAATGGCAGATAAGAGGGGGATAAGGGATTCGGGGGGGAGGTGTTCGATGACTTCGAGCAGGGAAATGCCGGAAAAGCATTCCTGATGGGCCTCCAGGTAGCCAATGGCGTCGGCATGGTGGACATCGAGACCGCGTTCCTTGGCCCTGGCGACTTCTGTGGCATTGCTGTCGATCCCTCGTGCCGGGATGCCGTGCGTATCCAAAAACCGGACAAACTCACCGGCGCCGCAGCCAATATCCAGAAAGAGCAAGTCGCTGCCTTTGAGTAGGTGAGGCAGATAGGCGGCGTATTGCTTGGCCAATCCCTGTTCATAGCCTTCGGCCCAGATTTCGCTGAAATAACTATAAAACTGTTCTTCGCGGCGATCAGGGTCGGGAGCGTGGCCGATGCGTGCTATGGCGCGATCCAGAAATGGTTCTGCGGGTAAGGTATGAGAGAACGGCAGTGGATAACTGCTACGCCCCAGAATGGCCGCGAGCAATTTGAGCGGACCAAACAGAGGCGTTTTGCGCAGCGCCGCTTTGATTTTGTTCATGGCAGTCATCTATCTATTCCGAAAAATCTTGCGATAGCAGTGGCTTACGCCAGAAGATCACGCGCTGGCGCAGGGGTGCAGGCAAGAGGTAATAGGAAATACCTAGGGCGACGGCAAGAATAGCGAACCCTATGGAAATATCCAAGCCTAAGGATGGTGATGTAAAAGCCATAAGCGTGGCGGTGATGACAGGCAACAAGGTGAGGCCAATGGCCCGCCCGTAAGTTCCGGTGGTTCCCGTTGCCGCGAAGCAAAAAATGGCGTCCGCGGTGCTCCGTAGTGCCCAGGCCAGCGCGGCCCCAACGATCCCTAGCCAGGCGATCAGCGTCCAGAGGATGAGCAGAAAAGGCAGGAGCTCAGCGAGATAGAACTTGGTCATGAGGTCGGGGCGTCCTTGCGCCGGCATATAGGCATAGGGAATGAAGGCGGGACCGTTGATCCAGATGCCCAGCAGCAGAATGATGGCCACCGGCGCCATCTTCGCCGCGAGGGCCGCGCCGATCCAGAGGGTGAGGAAGGGATGCATGAGCAGGATGGCGAGGACGATGAAGGGGGTCTGGATGGCGGTAAGGGCGGTGACGGCTTGGCGCAAGAGCCCTTTGACCTCTTCCCCTTGTGCTTGCGAAAAACGCGGGAAAAGAGTGGTGCTGAGAGCGTAGGGCAGATAGGTGAAGCGTTGGGTGAGGTTGAAGGGGACGGTATAGGCGGTAACGGCAGCGACCCCGAGGCGGGCACCAATGACGAGGCGGTCGATGATAGAGAGCAGAGGGATGACGGCACCGGAGACGCTCACCCAGCCGCCAAAGCGCAGCAAGGGGCCGATCTCTGCGCGATGCAGGGCGGGCCATCCGGCAAAGGGCAGCCTGCGGGCGGTAAGCCAGAACATGACCAGTACTCCCATCAGGCGTCCGGCGAGAGCGGCGGCGATGAGGGCGGCGATGCTGCCATGACCGAGGGCGACGCTGAGGAGCGGGAAGCTCTGCAGGCCGATGACGCCGATGATCTGGCTGGCATTGAGGGAGAGGAAGGCTTGGCGGGCTTCGAGGGTGCCCGCCAGGACGGAGATCAGGGCAATCAGGGGAACGATGGCAGCGAGCCAGGGAATGGCTTTCTGGACCTCGCCGCGCAGCGCGGCGGGGATCTGAAATATCTCCGCAAAGAGCCAGTGACCGAGAAAATAGAGAACAATTCCGCCCAATACGCCCATGCCAGCGCTGAGGATAAAGGCGGTCCAAAAGGTGCGATTGCGTTCCTCTGTGCTTTCCTGGCGGGCGACCCGCTGCGCCACCGCACGCCCGAGGCCGAGATCGAAGGCGCCAAAATAGCCGAGCAGGGTGAAGGCAAGGAGCAGGACGCCATAACGGACCTCACCAATCCAGCGTAGATAAAGAGGAACCGTGGCCAGTGAAACCACGGTGGGGATGAGCAGGCCCGCCAGATTGATGAGGGTGGACCGGGCGATGCGGGGGGAATGTGTTGCTGTCATGCAGGCGTAGGACCCCGCATAGCGGCGGGGAGCTTCACAACCGTACTCCCTCGCCTAAGGCGATATCATGGATGGGCAGATGGCGCAGGTTGGGGGCGAGGAGAAGAACATCGACTTTGCGCCCGTGCATCTTCCGCTGCAGGCGGGCGGACAGTTGGGCGGCAAGGAAAGCGGGATTGTCGATGGGAGCGTCAGATTCGACAAGCAGGTCCACATCGCCGCCCAGCTTGCTGTCATCCACCCGCGAGCCGAAGAGCCAGACCCGGGCTTCCGAGCCGAAGCTTTCCGCAGCACTCTGGCGGATTTGGGCGATTTGCTCGGGGCTGAGGCGCATAGGGTTACTCCTTACCGTCTACAGCGGGGAGGAGCCCATATTTTTGACATACGTCTTCAAAGCGTTCGACGATGGCCATCAGGGTATCCATGTTGTCGTGCAGGGCGTTGAGATATTGGGCTGCCGTTTGTGCTTCCAAGTCGTAATCGTGGGTCAGTTGATTTCTCAGCGTGCGCAACTCCAGCCAGACTTCCGGGTCGGTGATGATGCCTTCGTGCGTCATCCAGGTGATAACGTCGAAGTAGGTTCGGTAACGTTCGCCGAGCATGGTGTGGGCGTGGCGCATGGCACCGGCGAGCTGGTCCTACAGCTTGGCGAAGCGGTCATTGAGCGCGGCCAGACGTTCGGCAGCTTCCGGGTCGTCGAGATCGGCGGCGGTAATTGGCCAGCGCAGCCGTTCGGCGCTATAGCGCAATCCATCCTGCAACCGGCGCAGTACCGCAAGCTGGCGGCCCAGAAGCGCTTGTTGCTCCTGATAGAGCGTGGTCATGCCAAGCGTATCCCGGTCATCCGGGCGATGTTGGCGATCGGCCCGGGTTGGCGGCGCGGCGTTTGCACTACGAGATCAACGGGTAAGCGCAGCGCGTATTCCATGCGCGCCTGGGTGCGTAGCAAGGCCTGTACGGGGAGGTCCCGGTCGCTTTCGACAAGCAGGTCGATGTCGCCCCCCAGCTTGCTGTCATCCACCCGCGAGCCGAAGAGCCAGACCCGGGCTTCCGGGCCGAAGCTTTCCGCAGCACTCTGGCGGATTTGGGCGATTTGCTCGGGGCTGAGGCGCATGGTCAGTCCACCCATAGGCCCGAGAGGCAAAGGGGGATGGCGGCGAAGGGATCGATGGTGGCCACGTCATCGCCTCCCCATGTACCCAGCAGCAGCCAGCGACCACCCTGATTGGCGTAGGCCTCCAGGGTGCGGGCGTCGGGGTCGATGAGCCAGCAGTGGGCGACACCAGTGGCGGCGTAGCGGGGCAGTTTGAGGACGCGATCGGTACGTGCGGTGGCCGGGGAAAGCACTTCGCAGACCCAGTCGGGGGCCATCTCGAACCACGCGGTTTTGGGGAGTGCGGGCATCCGTTCGCGACGCCAGCCGGCGAGGTCCGGAACGAGGATGTCTTGGCTCA
>JAJYPA010000505.1 GCA_021795795.1 Pseudomonadota bacterium
TCATCCACGCCATGGTTTTGGCTACCATGATTTGCTGTTCTTTGGCCGGATACATATATCCCTGGCAGCGGACGATCAGTTCGGCGCCTTTCATGGCGCAATCACGCCAAATCTCCGGATAGTTGCCGTCATCGCAAATGATCAGGCTTATCTTGAGTCCTTTTGGCCCTTCCGTTACATATGTAGCGTCACCGGGATACCAGCCCTCGATGGGGCACCAGGGCATGATCTTGCGATATTTTTGAACGATTTCCCCTTTGTCATTGATTAGCACAAGGGTATTGTAGGGGACTTTTATGGGATGCTGTTCATGCCGTTCACCGGTTAGGGAGAACACCCCCCAGACTTTTGCGTCCCTGCAGGCCTGGGCGAAGATATCCGTCTCCTCTCCGGGAATCATGGACGCGGTTGCAAACATTTCCTCCCTATCATACATGATCCCATGGGTGCTGTATTCCGGGAACACCACCAGATCCATCCCCGGCAAACCCATCTTCATCCCAACCATCATCTCGGCGATTTTCTTTGCGTTTTCCAGAACTTCACATCTAGTGTGCAGCCGCGGCATCTTGTAATTGACCACCGCCACTCCAACACTGTCGTTGCTGCTTGAAATATCACCGTGCCGCATAATCCACTCCTTTTGGCAATTTTCTGGTCATACTACGCTGGCGAAACTTCTTCTACTAATGACTCAGCATCCACGGCCTGCCATTGCGGGCGGCCCAGCTACCAGCTTGCCGACATCCCGCCTCGGAATGACCACGTTCTTTTGCGGTGAGACGCGGTTTTTCCGCACTGGCTTCGTTGCGCTGATGGGCCTTGCGCACGGCGGAACTCAGGGCCGAGAGATGCGGGGCGCTCAGAATGCGTTGTGCATCAGCGCCACATTGCGGGCAAACGCAGTTTTGCGCCGATTCATCCATTTTTCGCAAGCTGGTGAATCCACCACAACGGTCACACAGATATTCATAGATAGGCATTGTTTCTCTCCGATTCGGGCACTGCGGGAGCATGCCCCCGCAGTGCCCCATTTGCGCCTTATTTCGGTGTCGCCAGCGCCACTCCCGGTAACAGCGACATCTGGGGGCCGCTCGCATCAGGACGGATGTCGAAATCGAAGATTTCCGTCGGGATATAGAGGGTCGCGCAGGCGTTGGGTATGTCCACGATCCCGCTAATCCTGCCTTCCACCGGGGCGGTGCCCAGAATCACGTACGCCTGCTCGCCGCTGTAGCCGAATTTTTTTAGGTACTCAATGGCATTGAGCGCCGCTTGGCGATAGGCCACATGGGCGTCCAGATAATACTGTTTTCCCTGCTCGTCGACGGAAATGCCTTCGAAGACCAGATATTCGCTGTAGTGTGGTTCCATGCGGCCGGTCTTGAAGACAGGATTCTTGATTCCGTATTTCGCCATGCCGCCCTTGATGATATCCACATGCAGGTCGATCCAGCCCGCCATTTCTATGGCACCGCAGAAGGTGATCTCGCCATCGCCCTGGGAAAAGTGGAGGTCCCCGACCGACAAACCGGCGTTTTTCACATATACGGGAAAGTAGATCCGTGAACCGCGGGTCAGGTTCTTGATGTCGCAGTTGCCGCCGTGTTCCCTGGGTGGCACGGTCCGGGCCGCGACCTTGCCCGCTTCCTTGGCCAAGTTCGGATCCAGATGTCCGAGGAGGGCGGTGTCGGGACAAGGCGGGGCCGCCAGGGGCGGCACCCGCTCCGGATCGGTGGCGATCAGTTCCGCTTCCCGCCGGTTCCACTCCGCAAGCAACGCATGGGAGGGGAGGCAGCCTATGAGCCCAGGGTGGGTAATACCGTGATAACGGACACCGGGAACATGCCTGGACGTGGCCATGACACCATGGAAGTCCCAGCACGCCTTGCGCGCCTCCGGAAAGTGCTCGGTAAGAAAACCACCGCCATTCTCCCGGGAAAATATGCCTGTGAAACCCCACTCAGATTCTTGGAAGGCGCCGATATCGAGGATATCCACCACCAACAGGTCGCCCGGCTCGGCCCCTTCCACCCCCACTGGTCCACTCAGGTAATGCACCTTGGTAAGGTCCACGTCACGGACGTCACCGGCATCGTCATTATCGGTGATTTGGCCCCCGGTCCAATCCAGACACTCCACCCGGAACTCGCTCCCGGGTTTCACCATCGCCACCATCGGAATATCCGGATGCCAGCGGTTGTGTGGCAGGATATCTTGCTTTTCCGGGGCCTTCCCCAAATCCACGTTGATCAATGTCTTCGGCATTGCTATAGCTCCTTGTTTCTTAGCCACACTTGACGGGCACGTCCTTGATAACACCCACCTCTTTGCACTGATCCATGCATTGGATTTCCAGCGAGCAGCAGAGGGAACAGATGGGCCCGTCATGATACGGGCAGCAGGCCATGTCTTCCTTCTCGTACTCATGGCCACAAGACGTGCAGGTCAACACATCATGATGGGTGCCGGCATGGTAGTGCGCATCTCGCGCAATGTAATACTTCCCTTTCGTTATGATGGCGATTATCGGCGAAGCAATAAATGCGATAGCCAAGGCTATAAACGCACTAAACGCTTGGGCGTATTCACCAAAAACGCCAAAAAATGCGGCAATGGAAATCACTGAGGCGATGATCATTGCGCCAAAACCAACCGGATTGAAGTTGTATAGATGCGCCCTCTTAAATTCCACATAGGATGGGCTGAGCTTCAGCAGCGGTTTATTGATCACAAGGTCAGCCACTACCGCACCAATCCATGCAACCGCAATATTGGAGTAAAATCCCAGAATGTGACCGAGGACGGAAAACATATTTGCTTCCATCAACGCAAGAGAAATGCCAACATTGAGGAAAATATATACGACTCGCCCTGGATGGATGTGAATGACTCGGGAAAAGAAGTTGGACCAGGATAACGATCCGGAATAGGCATTGGTGACATTGATTTTTATCTGTGATAGAAGAACGAAAAATGTTGCAACGGTAATGGCCGTAGCCAATCCCGGAAAAATATAGTGGAACCCCGCGATATACATCTGAATCGGTTCATTAGCCTTATCCAAGGCGGTCCCGTGAGAAACGGCCAGTGAAGCAAAGAAGGACCCCATCAATTGCTTGCTAAGGCCAAGAAGTACCCAACCTGGGCCTGCAGCGAGAACAGCAACCCACCATATCCATGCCCTACCCTTGGTTTTGTTAGGCATAAATCTTAAATAGTCAGCCTGTTCACCGATCTGGGCAATCAAAGATAACGCAATACCAGCAGCCGTGCCGAAATACAGTGGATTAAACCCTGCCCCACTCGGTGATTTCCCGGCAAACTCCGTCCAGGTGGTGAACGCACCTGGATCTTTAATCAATACCGCAAGAAATGGTGCGATCAACAATGTTATCCATACCGGCTGTGTCCACTTCTGCAGAACCGACAGCAGCGTCATGCCAAAGGCTACTAACGGTATGATAATTAATGAGGCTATAGCATATGCCCAGGGCAATGGGATTCCCCAATACAGGTTCATTGCTTGGGACATTATTGATCCCTCTAAAGCAAAGAATATGAATGTAAATGAGGCATACACAACCGAGGTGAAGGTCGAGCCCAAATAGCCGAATCCTGCACCCCGAGTGAGGAGGTCGACATCTACATTGTATTTCGCCGAGTAATAGGCGATTGGAATCCCTGTTAGGAAAATAACCAATGCGGCGGCAAGTATCCCCCAGAAAGCATTCGTAAAACCAAATTGAACCGCCAATGAACCACCAATAGCCTGATCAGCCATATAAGCTATGCCACCTAGAGCAGCCATAGCGACAGCATACTCAGACCATTTACGAAAGCTTTTAGGAGCATAACGAAGCGAATAATCCTCGAGCACAGGATTATTCACCAATCCATTGAAGCGGCGCGAAGATGTTCCAAACCATTTCTTTTCAGCATTTGCGGCCATAAATCACCTCATTAATCCGGGTGGATACGCGGGCGAGCGGTACTATATGCTGCTTTGATTCCCAATTGGCATTGCTAGAACATGAAGCCCGTCTCCAACATCGCTCGGACTTGGGTCGGGTTTGCACCTTGCGCACCAAATACGTTCCCGGGTATATAATTTGAGACATGCACTAACGAAAGCTCCTCTCTGACAAAGTAACCACCGGACTGATATGTTGGGGTAATATCGAATGCCCATGCATGCATGCCATTGCCATAACCAATAAAGTTGCCTGCAATACCGCCATCACCCGGCGTCCCACTAGCTGTTGCGTAATTGAGATCTGCGGCTAAAGACCACATTTTGGTGAATGCGTAGTTTGCATGAAGAGCAACGCCCAAATTATAGGATCCTTTGGTGGTACCGAACGCTCTATTTTTTGGAGTATAAATTACCTGAACTTCAGGAACGATTGATAGAGGTCCATGGGTATACTCATAATAAGCTCCATATATGTCACTGTTATCGAGGCCCAAACTACTATTGACGTAGGGATTGGTGGAATAAGAAGAAACGCCCAGATAATCAGCCACAGTGCCGGTGTGTCCGAGATTTCCGCCTGCATAGACATTAATGTTATTATCATTATTGATAGTGTAAGTCAGCAATCCGTCTACCCAATTATATCGATTTGAGTAATAACCGTCATTCCACGAGACTGAAACGCTAATCGGTCCTTTTGTGTAATTGAGCTGAATCCCCCTATTTACAGATGGCTCTATAGCCCAAATAAAGCCTGCTTCTATGTTGGCTCTTTGATAAGAAAACGTGGGGGTATAGCCATACAATACCGGAAGATTGCCTATCTCAAACGAGAAATTTTTCGATGGGGCTATAGTTAGATAAGCCCAAACCAGAGGGCCGAAAGCCCTTGTGGACGACCTCGCTGAAGAAAATGGTGCCCCCATCTGGGGGAAGCTGTACGCGCCTCCTTGTAAATAAAACTGAACTAGCCCAGTATTCTTTTGAACTATAACAAATGCGTTACTTATCGCCGTTCCAACATGCTTGCTGGCGAGAGGCCCCACTGAAGAAGGAGACGGATTATCTTGCCAGAATCCGTATCCGGACAGCACTCCTTGGACGTTTACCTTGCCTAGCGGACCTGCATCTATATTCAAGGATGATGGCGGCAATCCAAACGCGTTAGCGGCGGTATTTGTTGCTGCGGCTATACTTAGCAATGCGGCTAGCGTAATTTTTTTAACAAAAAACTTCATGACTTTCCTCCCTTCGTTGGCCAATATAGCTTGCTTCCGTATCTATGCATCACTGTTTGAAATCGGTGGCAACTGTTAACAGTTATATGGATATAGCAAAATGTATGCCATCTATATATAAAAAAAAAAATAAAACTATTCATATAGATACATGGCTATGGAATAAGAAGCCCATGGAATATTCGCACAATAAAAGTGCAGATAAACCTTGAGTGCACCACAGTGGGGAGGGGGTATATCAAACACGTCGTCCCGAGGAAAGAGAAGGGCTAGCACCCTGTTGGTTGGCTTCAAGACGATGGCGGCCACCGACGCGATAGTTTCATTACTATGCAGAGCAGTTGTTATACCGATATTGACTAAATCCATACCTATTTCTTGTGAAGATATGAGACTGTTCTACCGACATTATTAAAAAGGCCATGGAGCGTCTTTTGAGGAGCCTCCTTCTTGCAAACCAGTAATGTCCTACATGCGCATTTAGGGCAATCAGGTAGACTGAGTCCATACTTACCAGCCGGGTTTCATCCAGGTGCTTCCATCCATGCGTCATTTCCTTCGCCGGGCACGTCCTTATGCGTCTCCAGAAAGCCGATCCAGCGCTCACGGGTTCAGCAGTCTTTCCCAGGGCTCATGTGGCCGGTAATGAAGGCCGTCACGCCCGGCAGACCTTCCCCGGTTTTCATATTGGTGAACAGAAAGGGCCGCTCGCCCCGCATGAGACGGGC
>JAJYPA010000506.1 GCA_021795795.1 Pseudomonadota bacterium
AATGGGCTGTACAAGGCAGAACTGATTCACAGGCGCGGCCCATGGAGGACACGGGAAGCGGTGGAACTGGCGACCCTCGAATGGGTGGCGTGGTTCAACCATGTCAGGCTGCTCGAACCCATCGGCTATATCCCTCCGGCAGAAGCTGAGGCAAACTACTACCGGCAACTCGCCGAACAGACCGAATTAACGGCCTGCACTTAAACCAAATGGCCTCCACGAAACCCGGGGCGGTTCATACTCGTGTGGAGACGCTGCGGAAAGCGACCAACGGTGCATCCCGAGCCATGAGCCAGGATAAGGCAAGCTCATGAGCAAACTTTATTACCAGTGGACATATATGTCGGGTCATGTCGCCACCTCCAGAAACTCAGGACAAGAACGCGGCGCTCCCGGCAGACAGCACCCATAACCCCGGCCGCCCGGCGGCGGTAATCCGTTGCTAGTCACAGAACAGCGGCCTACCCCTTGCGGTGGGTTGATCGCGTCGGTTGTGAAGTGCTGGCATCCACCGCACGTCACCGATGCCGTTTGCTGGCCCGTGGACGCCACAGGACGGACGGCTGGTTGTTGGGTGGCATTTCTGTATCCTTCCGGGGCGCGATGCGGCTTTATGGGCACGATCCCAGCCAGTCGCTCGGCCTCCTCGCGGGACAGGTCGCCGCCGTACTCCGAGATCGCAGCGCGTTCCTCGATGTCGTAATCGTCCGGGGCGGGGAGGGACAGCAGCGTGGACAGTATCGCCCCCTCGTCAGCCTTAACCATCTCCGCCAGGCGGCGGGGGATGTTCCGCCCCCTTACCCGGTCGCCATCGACCCAGAGTTCTCCACCCGCGCCGATGATCTTTCGCACAATCTCGCGGGCGGTGGTCATAGGTCCACCCGGTCGTCGTCGGAAAAAACATCTTCACAAACGCCAGAAGGCACCCTATTAAACCTATTTAATTGCTCCTTGGGGGGTTTAGTAGGTTTAGTAGGTTCCTGTTTCGCGTTTATGCGGTGAATTTTTGGATTCACGGCATACCCCTTGCCCGGTCGTCCGGGGGTGGGAATCTCCGGCTTCGGGAGCGGTCGCACCCATCCGGTAGCCTCCAGGAACTCCAGCGCGGCCACAATCTCCCTTGGTGATCCCAGCCCTGACCATCCCTTGCGCTGAATATCTGCGGTGGTGAATGGGTCGGGCAACTTCCGTTGCAGCAGCGCCTCGCTCAACTTCTGTGCGGCCCTGACCTCCGCGTGCATCCAAAGATGGTAGACGCGCCTTGCATGATCGCCGAGAAAATCCGCCCAGGCAATCGCCTTCAACATCGGGCCTTCACGAATCGGACCTATGATTCCACCTGCATCTGCGCGTTCAGCCATATCCAGAACCAACGCCAGCCCAGCCACCAGCTTTTCGTATTTTCCAAAGTGTTCCTGTAGGACTGGCTGGCACGCGGGCATGATCTCTGTTTGCAGCTTGGTATCCCAGGCAATGAAGGCTTGAGCGGCGGCGGGAGACAGTTTGAATGACGGAATCCGCCGGAACTGATCCGCAGGCTCCGCACCCCATATGCCGATAAAGTCGTCGTCGTCAAGTACTTGGAAAATATAATAAACGGCGTCCCTCAATCCCTTGTCGGGGGTCGTATCCCGCCACTGGAACTCCAGAGAATCAGGCCACACCATCAACTGAAAACGAGCCAGCAGCCCATCGTTGCCCACATCCTTGGATGTCCCGTACAGGTATCTTTCCAGCCGTTCGGGTTGGATACCGCCGAGAACCGATAACGCCAGGTTGGGGATATACAGGGACCCACGCCCTATGCGGTCAACCTCATGGCCTTCTGTACCGTTCCACGCCTCCAAGTAAAAGGCGCGGTCGGATTCATGTCCGGACTTGTCGAAGGAAGTAAGCAGTCCGGCCAACTCGTCCCGCTCGGTCAGCAAGCCTTGTGGATTTTCCACCAGCAGTTCGCCCAGCTTCTCGATGGTGCTGTCGTTGGTCGTGTACCGCTTGAGCGTTGGCGGTTGCGGTTTGGAATCCTTCAGGGCTGCTATACGGGCCTTGGCAGCCTCGATGCCTTCGTCGTCGGCCTTGTCTGCGGCTTTAGCCATCGCCTTCTTCGCTGCGGCCATCAATACCTCGAACTGCTCAAGTTCCTCCTGATACGCCTCCATCGCTTTGGCGTGTTTCTGGCGGGCCTGCGCGGCCAGCCATTTCAAAGGCTTTGTGCCATCGGCCATGGAAGGGGATTTCTTCTTGCTCGGTGGCGCGATGATTGCGCACCAAAGGTTCGGCACGACGATCCAGTCGTCCAATAGCTTGGGCCTTACTCCGCACCTTGCGCCTATCAGAGCGCCCAGGCTCGCCAGCAGGGAGACGGCGACAAACTCCGCTGGTGCCACTTTTCGATGCGCGGCGTCCCTGACGTACCCCGACAACGGCGGCGGTAGCAGCGCCTCCACATCCATCCGCGGTACGGGTGGCAGGTCTGAGCCGATACGCTCAGGGGTAGGCCATTGCAGGTCAACGGCGGCGGCCTCTGCTTCTGCGTCAAAGTCTCTCATTGCACGCCCCCAGCGGCGGCCAGGGCGTCGGATATGCGCGTCTCGGCCAGCGCCAGCCGGTCCAGCGCGTCGGCATCCACGTCATCGCCAGAATTGACGGCCTGGATGATTAAACGGGCCACAAGGGTTTCGTGCGCGATACCCTGCAAGGCGTCCCTGGCATTCCAGACGTGACGAATGGGGCCGGTGCTGTGGTCGCTGAGGCTGCGGCGGTCGCCGGGGAACAGGTCGGCCAGAGACAGGCCAAGGACGTTGACGATTTCAGTCGCCCCGCACCCGGTCCAGCATTTGAGAAGTACGCGTCCATCCTCAGCTTCCCGGATTGACAGGCTGGGCCGCCGGTCATCATGGGCAGGGCATAACGCTTGCCACTTGCCGGGGCCGGTGGACTTCACCTTTTCCAGACGGTGCAGAACTCGATCTATGGGGTTATCATTGAATTGTGTGTTGTCGTATGCCGCCCCTCCAGTCGGGCGGCTTTTTTGTAGGGTCATGGTCAGCCCGCCGCGCCGGTGCGACGGCGGCGGGCGATCCATGCGGCAAGGTCGGCGACGCGGTAACGGACTAACCGGCCAACCTTAACATAGGGCAGTGCGTAGCGACCCGAGGTGCGCCAGTTGCGCAGCGTGGAAATTTGGATGCCCAGCACTTTGGCGGTGCGCTTTTCGTCAATCTGCGTTGGGATTCCTTCGGCAGGATAGCCCAGGGTGCGGCCAATCTCGGCGACAATATGGGCTACTGATTCGGTGTTGGTCTGCATGTGTGTTGCCTCACGGTTGCGGATAACGTGAGGCGATGATACGAGGAAGGATCAGGCTATGAGGGGAAATGCCAAATTCCACTGTCAAATGCCACTCGCCGGGAGCAACAAGTGCACCGTCGGTGCCCCAACGAGGGCTCGACGGTGCGCCGGTGACCAGGACGTCCGAGGTCTATCGTCTAATCGCCAGCGCAAGGCCTATCGCGCATGGACGCGCGAAAAGGCTTGCTGAGCTGAGCACGGCAATTCTCCGCATCCCAAATTAGCAGTGCTGGTTCGTTAGGCTTTTACAGCGTTGGCAATAGGACGCCTCGAAACCTGAGCAGACTGAGTTTCAATTACTGGATCGCCGCAGTTTTCGGCGTTTCTGCGGCCTACATCCCATCTACCCCGTTGCAAGGAGATCATTGCGCGACGGACGGCGGTGAGTCCGCACGGCGCCACTTGCCACCACACGCACAAGGAGTACCCCGAGTCTCATTGGCAAGGGCTTCATCCATACGGCACAGCAACTGAAAGATTTTGGGGTCCTGTAGAAGGTTATGGCACACTGGTGTGGTCCTTTTCTTGGTTGGAAGGTGACACTCCCCCAACAGGATCCTTCGTTCACGTTCCTCGAGGGGGTTTACCCTTAGATCCTCACGCAACGTGATCGTCAGCGCGCCCTAAGCCATCAATCCCTTTGACCACACTCAGGTTACCATCCCTAACCCAATCCAAGGGATTCACCATATATAAAACTCGCAAATTCATAGAGTTCTTCTAACTCAACAATATCTCTCGCTTTTGGTGATGGTACAACTAGTACTACTTTGGCCCTTTCATCGCCAAATTCAATTGGTATGTGAGCTAACATGAAAATCTCCCTCTCCTTGACGCTAAGATTTGACCATACTTCGATGCTTAAAGATTCGCCGATTTCAAGGTAAGGACCGCCCCACTCACCGTGATCGATTTTCCAGCGTGGGGTTTGCTTAGGCGCTGGCGTATTTTGCACTTGCTGCTTGCCTTGCGGTACTAGAATCTTTTTCGGTCCAGAATCGACGTTTTCTTGAAAAGACGTCGCTTTTTTGGAAATGCTTTTATCCGAGTCAGCAGTTTTGTTTGAATGGTCAACATTCTGATCCTCTCGTGCCGCGTCTGAGCAGGCCTCGGGCGTAAACAAATCCAGCGAGATTCGATCCGGTATATTGTGCTTAATAGCATAGAGCAAAATCGCTTTGATCAGCATCGACCGCTTGCCGGAGCGGATTCGCATGAGCCAGTCATTCAGTAACTCGTCCTGCGATTGTGTAACGATCATGACTCTCATTGTTCACCTCTGAACGCACCGTGAAGATACAAAACCATTTTCTGAAACCATCATGCTAATGGTATCAGAAAAAATTACATTTACAACATATTTTATTAAATGAAGGAGAGATGCTTTGCTTGATCCCGCCTTTTCTGCCCAAGACAGTCATTCGTTCATCTCAGGGCGCATTACCACCGAATGTTTATTAAAACTGACCAATGGTTATAAAGCTTCATCAAAATCGTTTCTCACCGTTCCAACAGAGAAACTTGAGATCCCCCGGTGTCAGGTAGTTGTCGGTGCGCCGGGAGACCGGCAAGGAGTAGGTGGTGCAAGTCCACTGCGATGAAGGTATTGTGAACTTTTGGGAGGACGGAGATGGTCTATATGAGCCTAAGGGTATAACTCTCATTGCTCACTTACCACCATCATCTAACTCCTATTCATGGCACGATTGTTCCACAACGTTCTACTCCCTACTCAATCTGACGAAGAGCCATTAAATATTATTTGATTTGCCATGGATTACACTCGATATGATTTGGTTATAATGGCCTATGCATCTACTATCGATCATAAATTCGCGAGGGTATGCGACTAACCTTATAATATCATACTACGCACAAGGGTCGCTGATCGCTTCCCCCAATATTCTAAGAATGCCTCCGGCCGGCAATATGACGCCACCGAAGGGCTGCGTAATGGCGCCGTTTCAAAGTACGCGGTCGCTGCGCGGAGTTCTTCAGCGTCGGTCTTGAATGCGGTAAAAGCCGATCGCAGGGGGTTGTGGGTAAAACGCGGCATTGCTGCCGCCTAAAAAATATTACTTACTTATCCAACATCTCACCATGTCGGCGAGCAGGAGCAAATATAATGGACCTGGTATTCTGGCATCTGTATAGCATAGAGCTAGTTCTTGTAGTGGGATTACCGTTAGCGTTCATCCCTGCCAGATCAGCGCTATCGTAGCGAAGAAAGACGATTGCGATCGCGAAACGTAGGCAATCCATGAAGCAGAATCTACATTGCTGAAGCAGAATGAGAGCTAGTACAATTCCTTCAGCCTCGGGTGGAGGTTATGGCTCATTTCCCGGCGATAGTAGGTATCACACCGAGCGGTTTATTTATGGAGTGAGAACGATAGAATCTTATGATGGGTGAGATTTGCTGATGATGTGTGCAGGGGGTTGGTTTACCCGCGCGCACACCATGGCTCCTGTTAGCGTTGTCGGACTGACCTAGTGTAGTGTTGCATTCTGTTTACTGCTTAAATGGCCGTTAGCGCGGATGACCTTTTGCAGGATATCCCGTGCGGTTTTGGTCCAGATGAAGGGC
>JAJYPA010000507.1 GCA_021795795.1 Pseudomonadota bacterium
CCGGGGTCCAGTCCTGCATCGGTCATAACCTGAGCGAATGCACTCCAGAGCGATCCAGCGCGGTTTCGGCACAAGGTGCCAGCATCCCAGAGCGCGTCCACCGTTTCGTCGTCCATGCCGCCCTTATGCACCAGAGCTAACCACAAACAGCGGCTATGCCACTCCTCGCCAGCTTGGTGCTCAATGTCTCCACGCGCCAAACCCGACACTAGCATGGCGGTGATGAACGGGTTGTAAAAATCCGCTGCGGTATAGGTGCCGGTCGGTGCCGTATCAGCCAGGCGGCTGGCTTCGGTGGTGTCACCCCGACCTAGCGCCGAGAAAATAACGCTGCATCGCTGCATCGGGTTTAGGTTGCTCAGTAGACGATCTGGTATGCCTTTCATCGCTTCACCTCAGCTTTTAGGACACGCTCCAGGGCAGCGGTGCGCTGCTCCAGGTCGTCTATCCGCATGAGTGTTGCAAGCTGGGTGAGGATATAGGCCAGCTTGGTGGCATCGCCTATCTCCACCTGTCCAGTACGGGCGTCCCGGTATAGCCGGGCCATCTCCATGCGTAACTCGGCGGCAGTGCCCAGCCGGGGGGAGGGGTGCCGGTTTATTTCTGGCGATTCGATAACTTGCAGCGGCTTGGTTGGCGCGATCTGTTGCACTATTGCCGTCTTGGTTGGCTTCGTGGTCATGGCCTGAGTCCTCTTTCTGCCCTGCGGATGGATGTGCGGATATTTGCCAATGCTCTGGCGTCGGACGGTGTAGCGGCCAGGAATACGCGGGCACTGCCCACTTGAGCGACAAGGTGCCCTCCGCGCGTTTTCGTGATACTCACATTCGGGAATTGCTTGCCGAGTTCGCGGATCATCTTCATGACGCCGATCCTGCATATTCAGGGCAAGAGCGCGAAGCGTTTGGGTAAGCCGCTTTGTAATCGCCACTCCTTCCGGCTGGTGGCAATCCGTTCGCGGTCGCCAGGCAGACACCTATCCCCATCTTCGTGGTGCCCGGTTGGAATCGGACACATGATCCGCATGTGACATGCTCAGGACGGGGCATAGTTGGCGCTGGCTGCATCGTAGGGCTGGCGGCGGCATCAGTGGTGCTCAGGGCTGGTGCCGGTGATTCCTGCGGCGGATACATGAGACGGTGGAGAATCGCGCCATGTTCGGAAGGGGTCAGGTCCGGCACCCCCTCGAACCCGGCAATGTCATCAAAGCCGCGATCCGGGGACATCTCATCCTCTGACTGAATGGCCAAACTCTCCTCGGTGGCATAATCGTCATGTGCTGGTGCAGATAGCAGCGCCAGCAGTGCGGCTTTGTGCTCACGAATGGCAGGTATCAACCGGGCGGGGATGCCCTTCACCTTTAGCCGTCCATCCTCCAGGCGGATTTCTCCGCCCCCTTCGACGATTTCCACAATGATCTGCGCGGCCATCATGGTTGTATTTCCTCAAAGTCGATGCCGTCATCATCGGGAAAAATATTTTCAGATTCCTGAGTTGGGGAACTGCCAAAACTGACAGAAGGGGGTAACGGGGGGCTTTTGGCAGTTTTGTCAGCCCCTCGACTTACGTTACCGGAATTATTTTTTAGCTTCGGGTTCTTCTGGTAGATCGTCGTGGATCGTCCTCTGGTGGATTCTTCCTGCCCCTGCACATGGCAGAACTCAACTAGGACGCCCAGGGCTTTCTCGGTGGACTCCCTGTCCAGCCCAGCCCAGCACTTGCGGTAAATGTCGCGGGCGGTGAAGCTATCGGGAAGATCATCCAGCCGGGCAGACAGGGCCACGGCTGCGGCCAGTGAAGGATCAAGTGCCTGTGAGTACACACGCCGCGCATGGGTTTCCAGATATTCGGCCCAGGCTATTGCGCGACGCACATGCCCTGCGCCAACAGGGAGCATGGATGTTTGCTCGTCAACCAGATGGAAAATCAGCGCAAGGCTGGGTGTCAACGATCTGAACTTTCCCAGGTGCGCCTCAAGGACGGGTGGCATAGCTTCGTTGCGTAGGCGGTGCTCCAGAGTTTCGCGCCATTCGTCAAAGGTGATCTGTGCGTCGGGTCCAAAGCGCACATAAGGCACTTCGCTTTCCTCATGGTGCAAACTCAGGTCCGCCAAGCGCTCGAAGATGCGCCACACTGCCTGTTTAGCCTCAGTGTCAGGCCAGCGGTCCACGTTGCGCCATTCGGTTGATACATCCGGCCATACAAGCAACTGGAAGCGCTGTAACAAGCCGTCATCGCCTGCGCCCCCTTGGGTAGCGGCGCTAATATACTGTCGAAGCGGTCCCGGCTGGATGCCCCCCAAAATAGCCAACGTCACGCTCTCAATATGTACGGTGCCCCGTCCAATCCTGTCATAGGTGAAGGGCTGCGCTCCGGTCCATGCTTCCAGATAAAAACCACGATCTCCCTCGTGCCCGTCTCGGTCCAGCGTCCGAAGCCATGCGACAAGCTCATCGCGGAACACCAGAACCCCATCGGGATTTTCCTGCAAAATCTCGCCCAGCTTTTCAACTGTGGAATCATTCACGACATAACGCTGCAACGTGGGTTCTTTCGGCTCCTCTTCAGTTCGTAGCAATTCCACCAGTTCGGCTTCGGTTACTCCCTTTTTAAGACGCGCCTGCGCTCGTTTTTTAGCGTCATCCGCCTTGAGTTTGTGGATCAGCAGCTTTGTTTCATGGCCCAGCTTGGCTTCCGTGTGCTGCGATCTGGCAAGTGCTTCCAATCGGTGCAGCATCTTGAGCGGCTCCTGCATGGATGGCGTTTTCATAACCGACGGGCGGCCCACTACGCCCCCCCAAAGGTTTGGGATGCAACACCAGTCATCGTGTGCCTTCGGCCTGATTCCGATACGGGCACCTGCCAGACTGGACAGAGCCACCATAAAGGCTACGGCGGGGAAGTCTGGCGGGCATTGCAGACGCTCGGCAATATCCATGACGTATGATCTCAGGCCAGCGGGTAGCAGGTCAGCGTGGAAAGGTGCGACTGGTGGCAATCCAACGGGTAGCGGTTCAGGGGTAGGCCATTCAGCATCTACGGCGGCGGCTTCTGCTTCTGCGTCAAAGTCTCTCATTGCACACCCCCAGCAGCTTGCAGGGCGTCGGATATGCGCTGTTCAGCCAAGGCGAGGCGATCCAGCGCGTCGGCATCCACGTCCTCGCCCCTGTTGATTGCTGACACGATTAGGCGGGCAACTGTCGCCTCATGAGAAATACCTTGCAGGGCATCCCGGTAATCGAACGGACGGCGCATGGGGCTGGTGCTGTGGTCGGCAAGGTTGCGCCGGTCGCCGGGGAACAGGTCAGCGAGTGAAAGACCAAGGGCTGAAACGATCTCGGCGGCTCCGCACCCCGTCCAGCACTTGAGAAGTACACGGCCATCATCGGCCTCCTTAATGCTCAGGCTCGGACGCCTGTCATCATGCGCGGGGCATAGTGCCTGCCACTTGCCGGGGCCGGTGGATTTCACGCGATCCAGACGGTGCAGAATCGCATCAATCGGGCTATCATGAAGGCGTGCTTTATCGTATGCCGTCCCTGCTCCGGGGCGGCTTTTTTGTGTCTGCATGGCATCGTCCCCCGATCAAGCGACGTGAGACGTGCGGGATTCAATCCAGCGGTCAACATCGCTGCGGCGCCAAGCAATCGCCCGCATACCTAGCTTTACCGGCGGCGGAAAATTGCCGGACCTAACCCATGCGTAAATGCTGGTTTTGCTCGCATTGACGCGGGCCTGAACTGCGGGGAGGCGATCCAATACTTCCTGTGTTGCGGGTGCTTCAACTTTCTTTGACATATTAAATCCTCAGAATTGAAAGATTGAACATGCCGTCATTGGGGGGGGTGGTGGTGAAACATCTAGCAACACGCTATTGCAAGGGCGCTTGACGTGCTGTAAGGTTTTATTAGGTGCAAAGGCAGCTTTGCACCCATCTCCGGTCAAGAGATTGAAAAAACAGTGATCCCGTCCCCTAGACGGCGCTGGTGGTCCGGCCTCGAAGTGTTGGAAGCACTCCGGGGCCATTCTTTATACTGCGTTCGACTTCATAAAGAGCAAAACCCAATATAGGGCGTTTTTGGGCCGTGTCAAACAACATCATATTGTGTTGGCGGCCTTTGAACGTTGCCGCACTTCCTACTATAACCCATTGTCCTAAAAATGCTAGAACATCGGCATTAACTAACTTTACAATCGGCATTTTGTTGTGGGCATATTAATCAATGCCATGTTTTAATTATTGTTATCTGCCCGGATGGGTGCCCGGAAAGCTGTGGATAACCTGCGCTGGGGAATATGCTCATTAACCAGTAATCGGCACAACATTGTCACCCGTAGCGATTGCGCGTAATCCCACCAGGTGCCGTCCCCACTTCGCCCAGGCATCGGACATCTCGGCACTGTAGTCATACCGCTGGTAAATCTGGGTGACACCTTTCGACTCCTTGTGATTCAGAACCGCGTCAATGACAGCAGGCATAACGCCAAGTTTCTGCATACCCGTTGCACAACTGCGTCGTAAGTCGTGAGGGGTCCAGTGCCCGCCCTCCAGAACCAGCGATGACGTAGAGGCGGTGCGGCCTTGACGCTGCGGGCCTTGGGTCTGGCGATCATAAACAGCGGCACCTATGCCCTTCTCAGCGATCCGGCTTCCGATCTTCATTGGTGACGCCATGATCCAGCGACTCTCCCGCGTAGCCTGTAGCGACGTGAACAGCCCCAGCGCAAACGGTGACAGAGTGATCGTGTGCTCTATTCCGTTCTTGGCGTTTCCAGCAGGGATAACCCATGTCTTTTTCGCCATGCTCACATGCGCCCATTCAGCTTTTACGATCTCACCGATCCGGCAGCCGGTCGCCAGGCTTATCAGTAGCGCCGTTTGCGCCATTGGAGATAGCCCGCATTCCGGCAGCTTGCGGAACAGGTCCACGATCTCGGCATCGGCCAGGACTCGATTCCGTCCGGGTTCTTTCCCACCCACATCAGCAGCTTTTACCGGGGCCAATGGATCAACGCTGACAATCTCCCGAAGCTGTGCCCACCCATAGAAAGTCTTGAGTGTGGTTAGCACTCGATTAGCCATGACGGGAGCGCGTGCAGATACCGCGTCCAGGCACGCCAGCAAGTCGGCGCGGGTGACTGCGCCCATTTCCAACTGACCGACCACTGGCAGCACGTCTTTCCCAACTGCCCGTAGCATCTCCGCGCCATCCTTGCGCTGTGACAGCTTGGCGCTATGCCATTCCATAAATACATCGGCAAACGTCTTGCGTGCGGCACGCTCCATCTTGGCGATGCGTTCAGACTCGGCAGCAGCGGCTTTTTGTTGATCCAGATACAGGCGCACATCGGGCGTTGTGTCCCTGTGGACGGCGAGATATTTACCTGCGCGTTTACGCGCTTCATCAATGGTGAAATACCCCTCGGCCCTGCCCTCGCTGTAACGGCCAATGGATAGCCGGTCCCGTTGGCCCTGCCCATCCCGGTATTCGTAAAAAAAGGTGACGCCGGTCGTGGTAACGCGGGCCAATAAACCGCCGTGCCCTGTAGCGCCATCGCTTACCCACGCCACTTTCCCAGGTTGGACAGACTTTTGTTTTTTGCGTAGTGCTGGGTTCGTGATTCCGGCCATTTTTACCCCCCATCCGTGTAGGCTTTCTGTAGGCTTTTCGCCCCCGTGTAGGCTTTCTGTAGGCTTTTATCTAAAAAATCATAGCGTACCTTCTCGCGCTTCATAGTACGCTAAATTACAGGGTTTTCAATGGGTAGCGGGGGATCGTCCGTACTTCTTCGGATGGTGCGGAACCACAAAAAACGCTGTTTCCCCTGCTTTGGGAGCAGGATGTCGTAGGTTCGAATCCTATCGCCCCGACCAATCAAAGCAAGGTGAGCCATGTCTGAGCCCACGGAAGTGGAAGCGGCCTTTTGGCGGC
>JAJYPA010000508.1 GCA_021795795.1 Pseudomonadota bacterium
AAAACTGAACCGTGCCGGGTTTAATGGAGCCTTTGCGGTGGAAATAGCCACGGACTAAGACACCACATCTGAACGACTAGGAAGCAGCGGAAACGGCCATTCCCCTCCAAGTTGCGAACGAGTAGTATCGGCCAGAAGCGGGCATCGGCCCGCCTTAAGCTAGACGGTAGGAAATGGCCATGAGCGGCCCCCAGGTTGACGCAAAAGACAAGACCTGACCTTCTGCTTCTCAAGGTTGGTTGAACCATTCTCGTGGCACCGACCCTACGGTTCGGCTAATCCCCGCACTCAGGGGAAGCAACACAAAACAGAATTCCGCACATATTTGGCCGGAAAATTCCGGCGGGTGCAGCCTGCTGATGTTCGGACTAGTTACATTCACCAGCTACTTGTAGGGTGGTGGGGGTGGTGCGACTTGGAAAACCAATCGGTGAAAATGTTGATCCAACAAGCAATAAGCCGAAATTCAGAAAGTTGCGGTAACCATTCGCAGGAGAGAAGGACTCTTATGCTGATCATCGCCACATCGCCGGACGCAGTAAAGATAAACGGAAAACCTGACCCTGATGTCGTTAAGGCACTGATCGACGCTAAGGCGGCAGGCAACCCTGTCGGCCTGATTTCCAACCATGCGGAACCGGCATGGTTCGAAGATACGTTCGGGGTCAGTGGTGTTCAGTTCCTGTGCACGCGAGGACGACAAGACGGCCATATCATTTCGGAAAACGCTGAACGTCATTCGCTTCCGCCCTATGACGCCCTGGTTCTCGCAGCAAAACCCGAGGATGTCAGGATGGGTAAGAATGGTGGGGCTGTCCTCATCGCTGCTGGCTGGGGGTCGCAAGACCAGAAAGTCCAAAGTCTCGGGATACGGGTCGACACTGCGGACGAGCTGCGAGAAGTCATCAGCCTTTCTGCGCAGTGGCCGGGAGGTTGGTGGTATACGGCCGACATGCCCGGGTACTCGGTAAGAGCACTTGCCGACCTATCAGGTTACGGGAAGTCAGATCCGCAAATTGTGTTTTCCAAAAAGCTGACCGCAACGGTGAAAAAAGGAGGGGGGCGGTTGAACGCACTGCTTGCCATCGTAGCGCGGTCACTATTAAGCGACGGGTTCGGTGCTGAAAAGGATTTGGTGTGGGGGGTTTACCCTTCGTCGAGCAGCGACAACGACGACGATGAGGTGCTTAGCGACTTCGTGCATCGCCTGAGGACAACGGTCTCCCGAGTGCGGTATGCGAAAAGGGGTGAACCTCTGTTCTACCGCCATTCACCATCGCCAAAACGATCTATCGGGGGCGGTGGTGACAGAAAAGATCCAACAGATCAAATCACCACCATCCACCTCAACCCGTTTTATGCAGACAAGGGCCGCCTTGTTGGGAAACATGTTGTCATAGTGGACGACTGCACAACGTACGGCGTCTCGTTTGGGGTCGCCTCTGCGTTCTTGAAAGCGGCTGGAGCAGCAAAGGTCACCTGCATCGCACTCGGGAAATTCGGCAACAAAGTTGGTTACTACGAGATCGCCATCAACTCCAATCCATCTGCCCCGGTTGCCGCGACTGGGTTTGAAGCCTCCCGCGTTGGGTTCTCCGGTGAAACAAACGGTACTTCACAGCATCAACTGCTGTCCTTGATTCCATGATGAAAATCATAGTCGCTGGATCTAGAGACGTAACTAAAAGCGAAGTGAGGGCGGCGCTACATGCCTGCTCATGGATTGGCTTCGTTTCGGCCGTTGTATCTGGAACGGCACGTGGCGCCGATACGTTCGGTGAGCGATGGGCTGAAGAAAACGGGATCGGAATTGTTCGTTTTCCGGCCGAATGGGAAAAGTATGGACGCCGTGCTGGGCCGCTTCGAAACGAAGTGATGGCAAGAAATGCGGAAGGGCTTATTGCCGTGTGGGATGGCAGGAGCAGGGGCACGCGCAGCATGATCGACCTGGCCTCTAAGCATGGGTTACGGATCATGGTTTTCAGAACTGACACCAACTTGGTCGATGACCGTTCACCAAGCGGGGCTATTGCCAATATATGGGAGTACGCCGAAGAGCGAGCCGCGCTGCAGGAGTTCGACGCTGGGATGTCGCGGAGCGATTCTGAAAGGGAAGCCGCTTCCTCTGCATTAAGGCATTTTGGGCGTGATTACGCGCCCTCATAACTTCTACCCAAGCATCAAACAGACCACTGACTTCCAGAAACTCGGCAATACGCTCACCCAAGGTGTCCATGATCATGGCCTTTACATCTGCAGGAATGGCCTTTTGCGGCAGATTTTCTTCATCACCCACATGGTAAGCCTCCGTTACCGGGGAAAACCCAATCCTATCAAAGGGATCCTGCCATATCAGCAGGGTAATTGCCGAATTTAGGATTATAGCTTTGCGATGAAGCTTAGGGCCTGGGTAATGTAATCCACAACCCTTTGGGCTGTGTTGACGTCTGTGATGATTCCCTTGATGCTGGCCTCCTCGACCGTTAGCCCGCTGGTTTCGGATTTTAGAACTGAAGCGGCTGTATCAAAGATGGCGTCATCGGCCGCGTTTTGAGCATGCAACAGATGCGTAAGGCAAGAGCCGAGTTCAGCATATTCATTCGCTAGCTTGATAGCGAATGATGTAGTGGTTGAATCGTTGATCTCTTTGTTGATCAGCTTCTGTGCGCTGCGGATGGCTATAATTGCGTTGGTGACATTTTCCTGCTGGGGGGCTGTTGGCATGGCGGCACACCTCCTACCGAATAGATGGATTTATTTAGACGAACTGAAAAGCGCCACTGCTCGCTGGCCGCGGCTGATGAGATCTGAGATTTCGGGGATCGCTCCACCCCTGCCGACAGTTGCAAGCGCCTGATTTGCCGAGACGAGCGCATCAAGTGTACTGTTGAGTTGCGCAACATTCGCAGTCGGAATCATGATCGAATGGAGGGCCGCATGTGCTTCAGCAATATCGAGGAAACTTGCCGCCTTCCTTTTGTCTCGAGAACTGGACACCGCCACCCGAAAATCATTGGCTATCATACCCTCATTGCTGGCCAACTCGTGAGCATCGTAGATGTTTTCAGCTTTCAGCACGGCAACAATGGTCGCGAGCGGCTTCTGGATCTTGGAGGCTGCGTCTCTGACCTTCGTGTACTCGCGATGGTCAATGATGAATTGCGCAATGGTAACAAGCGCAGTGTTTAACCCAGCTATCTGAGTTCGACTAAGCGCGGAAAATTTAAAATATTTCTGCGCAGCCAGAGCTTCGACATTTTTGGCCAGCGTCGATGAACCGCTGCTCAGGCGGCTATCATTCGTACCGTTGGTAAGCGCTTGCACCGAATCGGCATAGAGTGCAATCACGTACATGGTCTTCCGACGAATCGCCAGGTCACTATTTGTTAGACCCTGAGGTCTGCACTTCGGCGTAAGATTGAGCTCATTTTTCTGTTTGGTGGCGAAACGGAAAGCATGTTCATAAAAATCTGATGCACATTCGGCTGCCTGCACCTGGTGCAAGAAGGCCATTTCTGCAACAGCCGCAGTATGGGCGCCCAGATCAAACCTAGAAGCTGTGTCCTGCATCTGTTTCATACCACTGAGGCTGGCGCAACCAGACAAAGCAACCGCGCCAGCAATCACAACATACGCAAAGGGCTTCATTGTTTCTCCCGGGCGCTCCGTTACGTCATAAATAATACATGGCGAATGCTACGCTCCCCGCAACGCGAAGTAAGGGGATGGAAAACGTGCTCAGTCACATGCGTGTTGAAAAAAACTTCCATGCATTTTATTGATGACTAGTTATCTATCGATAAAAATACCAAACGTAGAAAAAAGACGGTCAGTAGTATTTCTGCGTCTCTTGTCACTCATCTGTTCAGTATATCTTTTGTCCGAAAACGTAGCAATCAATCCCGACGGCTCCGCCGGTGGTTGTGCATGAAGCATAAGGTGGCGAAAAGCGGGGGAACGCGCTTCCCGCATAAGTACCTATACCAGGAACTGGGTTTGGTACGCCTACCTGAGCGGACGCGGAACCTTCCGTGGGCGAAAGTGTGATGTCTTGTCCGAGAGCTGGGTGCGGTAACACCGCACGCCCAGTTCGATGGGCGGGATGTGGAAACGGGGTTATGGTTCGGCTATTGAGACACCGCAAACGAAAGGGCGGACAACAGAGTAGGCCGTACCTAACGCTACCGCGTCACATCTCGACTCTACGTACATACACATAAGCAGCGAAAGCGGTCGTTCAACCCTGGGGTGGGTAGCCGTAGAATCAACTCGAAAGGATGGCTCTGGCCAACAAGGTCAGAACTTCTGTGAGGCAATGTCGGATGTTATGCTGCAGCTTCGGCGCCATTGAAATTACCCTTAGATTTTTCAGAGGCTATCATGAGGATAAATGAAGAATATCGGAGAGCTGGCTACTTCTGGTTACCTGACGCTCCCGAAAGAGTGATTCCCGGAAACCTGACGATATCAGACGGCGGCCATATAGAGCTGGAAGTTGTTGGGTTATTTGATGACAGTACGCGAGCCTTGAATGGAGAAGCTGACATCGGCAGGATAGTCGGTCATATCGAAAAGGACGGACCGGTAACGCTCGATAATTGCTTCTACCGGAAGAAAAGTATTTCTTTTGGCGCGATTTCTAAATCTATCATACATGTCAACATGGTTTTGTCCGGATTCGCTTACTGCAGAGACCAGCCGGTTCGATTTAACGCAGTATCGTTCTCGATCGAAGGCTTGGATGAATGGCTTGGAATTTCTGGAATCGATGTAAGATATGACGATGACTATCGTACTGCGACTATAAGCTATACGCCACAACCAGAAATCCTATACGAACTCGAGACAGGCTTCAAGTTTCACATTTACTTTGAATACACGCTTCCTGGTTTTCCAAATATAACCGAGGCCAGGATAACCCAGAAAGCATATTTTAAGCTGTCGTCGAAAAATGAAAGAGATATTTCTGATTTTATTGATATTATTCACAAAGTTACTTTTCTACTTTGTTTTGCGGTTGACGCAACGGTGGCTGTGAGAGATGTATCAGCTATTTCAGATGCTATCGTGATTAATGTTCCAGAAGGAAAAGCGGAGCCAATTCCAATTAAGATCTATTATCCGAGCGTTTCTTTCTCCGGAGAGGTGCCAAAGATATCCTGGCATACAATGGTATTTAGATATGGACAGATTCGTGAAAACGCAGAAAGCATAATTAATAACTGGCTTAAAGCGTACACTGTGATTAATCCAGCGCTTGGCTTATATTTTTCTGCCGTCACGGGCTCCCACACGTATCTCGAAGGCAGGTTTTTAGCGCTCGCTCAAGGCCTAGAAACCTACCATAGACGAACCTCACCTGAAACCCTAATGGAGGAGGATCGCTTCAGGCCGCTTTTAGCGCTGTTATTGTGTAAGTGCCCGAAAGTTAACCGGAGATGGTTGCGTGGCCGATTAATTCACGGGAACGAAATAAGTCTTGGAACAAGGATCAAAAAGATAATAGAACCATTCAAGGGGCACATAGGAAATAGCAATCAACGTAACAGATTAATCTGGAAGATAGTAAATACTAGAAATTATTTGACCCACTATAGCGAAAGCCTTGAAGCGGAGGCAGCACATGGGATGGAGTTATGGGAGCTTTGTAAAAAGATGGAAGCAATATTTCAGCTTTATCTTCTAAGACAGCTAGGATTTTCCAACGATGAGATCATCACTGTTATCGATGGGAACTATAAGCTTAAAAGCAAGATGTCATGAAGCCTAACTATCACATCGTTTCCGATGGATTACCTATCCACTCCACTAAAGAGTAAGTCTCAGCTCACGTTAAGAGTTTCCATCAGACATTGTCCTCAGTGACGATATCGCGCCAAAGCCTTGCTGTGGCGAACAAAGAAAGGTGTTTGACGTTTGTTGTGGCAATA
>JAJYPA010000509.1 GCA_021795795.1 Pseudomonadota bacterium
CATGACGCTGCTCCTATCCTGAAAGCAGGCGATTTGCCTGAACTTTCAACATAGGAAATGGAGGGCACTTTGTCACAATAGTCCACGAAATCAGAACGAAGCCACCCTACCGCGCGAGCGGTTTAGTCCTCCGGCCAGAGGCGGACGTTCGGTGATGGCACCACGAACTACCGGAGTTCGGCCGTTGCGGTCGTTGGCGGTGACTCAATAAAATGGCCGCTGTCGCATAGGTAGCTGTCATTGGGGTACTATGTCCGCTGCTCAGTATGCATGCAAAAAAGCCCAAAGGGCTATGGGGGTGGGGTGATGGTATCCTGGCGGCATGCGGTCGTGCATCCATTAGGGTTGGCGGGTTACGCACTCGCCTGTGTGTTCGGCCTGTTGGCTAAGTTTGGCCCGATAGCGCAATATCCTTGGTTGGTCCCAGTCGCTATAGCGATGGCTATTGTCGCGCTCATCGGCGGGCTCTTAGTTGCATGGCGGCAGGTAGCAAGTTCGCCGCCCGGCCACTCGCAGCTGCACCAGCAAACCCAAGGCCCTCAATCGCCGACTATCGCCAACGTCAAAGGTCACGTCTCGATCGATTACCGCGGACGCTCCCCAAAAAGCAAGGACACCTGAGCACCATCATGCTTAGGTGGCTCATCTCGTGGTATACGCCGTTTTTTTCACGGAGCATTCAGCCGCCAAGTATGCAAAAGAGTTCGGGCGATCAATCCCCAATTATCAGCCATATCAATGGCGATGTCACCGTGATTTACGAGGCAGACTCAACCGTCGCAGAAGGCGTCGGTAGCGGAGCCGGTTCCCAAGCGCCTATCGACACGTTGGCGCTGCGCCATATCGCTGAAGATCTGTTGCGGGCTGCGACACCGCCTTCCTTGCTTCCTCTGTTTCCGACCTCGCCCCGTACGGCGCGCCAGGCTCTCGAAGAGTTTTCACAGGTACGGCGAACGGTTAGCGGCGCCGATCAACCGTTGACGGAAAAGCTGAGTGTAATAGAAGTCACTGATCTGACAACAACGGACGATCTGCATCATCTTGTGATCGCGCCTCCCGGCTCGGGCAAGACACACGCCTTATGGCATGCCGCTCACGCGATGTTGCAGCGAGGCGGCGTGATTCCGTTGTTCATTCCTTTTGGTCAGTTTGCGCGGTGGGACGACGCAATAAATGGCGTGGCTGATATTGTCGGCACTAACGATGTCATCGCATTGTTTCGCGACACGCGGGTGTGTGTTCTTCTGGATGGTTGGTCGGAATTCGCAGTGGGTTTTGGAGCCGATGAACGGGCACGAGCGCTTAGGGTTCTCAACCGTACGCGGGTGATAGCGAATGGTCGCCGGGGAATGATCGCGGATACAGGATTCCGTTTATGGGTTCTTGATCCTCCGGCCGTAAGTACGGTCCAGCAAGTGACTAAGACTGCGTTCCCGCGTTCTGGGCTACCGGCACCACCAATGATCGAGTTGTTAAGATTGCCCCTTGCATTGTCGCTGTTCATTCTGCTCGGAGGATCGGCTTCGACGCGGGGTGAGCTTTTGAGCCGCCTTCACCGTCACCTGTCTGGTGATTTACCAGAGAGATTTCGCGAAACCGTAGCTGGTGCTGTCGCCGCTATCATCTTGCGAAGTGAAGGCCGTCCTTACACGCGGTTCGAGCGCGAGTTCCAGGAGCGGGCTAGCCAGCGGTCGCTTGATGAGCCTTTGAAGATGCTCGAAAAGCTCGGCACGTTTGAGGATCGGGCCGGAACTGTGCTGCCGGTGCACGATCTCTATTGGAGTTGGCTCGGCGGCTTAGGTCTCTTGGCAGAAAACCGGCTCGCGGCATCTCTACCGCAACTCACGACGCGAGAGTGCTACGAGCTCGCTTTGGAGTCCGGCGCAGTGGTGGCTCCGGGAATGGTCGCAATGGCCTGCACGACTGACATTGCGTTGGCGGCCGTTTTCAGTCGGCATTTGGGCGCAGGCCACACCCCAGACGATGTGTTCGGAATCAGTGCAACGGTGCTATTTGCGGATGATCGTCTGCCGGTCAAATGCCGAGCGGCAATTGCCGCGTTCCAGTCGGGTCGGCCAGAATTGCTTCGGGAAGCGTTGAACGTGCTGACCGAGGCGCATAACGCCAAACTGTACATACCTGCGTTTGCAGGTGCCCTGAATCCCACAGTGCTATTTTCGAACCGGGGAATCATTGCGGATTGGCTCGGGGTCCCCGGAACAGAACAGGTGACAGATGCGATAGCCGGGCGCGGCGATGCAGCTTGGGGGCCGTGGCTTCGGCAAATGGCCGAGTCAGGCAGGATTTCAATGCCGATTGCAATTGCCGCGACGCTCGCTTGCGACAGCGGATTACCAGAGTGGACAACCCAGAGACTCGTTGTTGCGGTCAGCGCTCAAAGCTGGAAATTTCACGCGGTCGCCGAACGCGGTACCAATACAGCCTTCGCCAACTGGCTCGCGGAGCATTACGAGGAATGCATTGGAGCACCCGGGACGGCAGCGTGGTTCCACCTCAACCGGGTCCTGGTGGCCTGCGGGACCGAAGCGACGTTTGAACGACTGCTCGCCCGGTTTTTGACATTGCCCGAACACGCGCAGGAGACGATCGGTTTCGCTGTGGTGGATCGGGGAGAGCCTTGGATCGCCCGCTTCCAGGCAATGGCATTCACGTCCGGCGATGCCAAACAGCACCATAAGCTTGGCGAAATTGTGTCTCTCGGCATTGACGACGAAACGGCGCGGCGCTGGATCGCAAATGGGCCAACTGAGCTAGGCTGGCGTGTGCTGGCGGCTCGCCATGGCCCGGCAATCGTCTCTGAAATGCTCGCCAATTTCCCTGCCTCGTTCGCTGACATACACGTACTTCCGCCGCTTGCGGCGATGCAATCGCTTCCCGACGCACCGGCATCGTTGACGGACGACATCCTTAAGCGGCTAACGGGACGCATGCAGCCAAAGGTGATGCAGGACGTCATCTATGCGCTGGCCCGCGTACGGCCGACAGGAATGCAAAGCATCATCTCGTTTATTCACGCTCAAGCGCGAGTGGTGCCAATCTATTTCGTCCGGCAGACGTTGGCGTTGCTCCGCGAATGGGAGCAGGAACAGCAGAGGAAAATCCGTGTGCGCTTTGGTACCGGTGATATGCCTTTCGCCGAATGGATATTGTCACTTCGGCTGCCGCAAGACCGGAATGACCATCTTTTTCGCCAAACCTTGGCGGCAGAGAGGGACTTGGCGGTCAAATTGGTGCTCGGGCCGCTTCGTAGCGACAAAGGTGCGGTGATGGAGATCATGAGCCAAATAGAGCCTTTAACGGCCTATGACGCTGAACTCTACGATTTGCTGGTCGCAAACCCGGAGCTTGCGGCGTTGGTGCTCAAGGTGTTTTCTGGTGCCTTTGATACATTCCCTGAGGCTTCGCTGTTGCGGGCTGTCACGGCTTCGGGAATCGGATTCGACGCGTTGCTGAGAGCGCTAGCCACAGCCAGTTCGCCCTCGCATCTCGGTCTGCACAAGGCGCTGATTGAAAAACTGCTCAACGAGCCGCTTGATCTTTTTAAGTATCGGGAAATGGCAAAGATCCTCCGCGCCCATCCAACGGCGGAGCTTCTGGTCTTGCTCAAGAACGTAATCCGCGCGATGACCGCGAATGAAATTTGGCTGATACGGGAGATTGAAGCGGCGCGAGGTGAGCTGCTCATCAACGAGCAAGGGGTGTGGCTCTCATAAGGCCTACCACGGCCGCGCTGTTCAAGCAGTCCCATTTTTTGATAGAGCAGCGACGTGGTTTTTTCTGAGCGTCATTTTTTAGTGATCCTGCATTGTGAACCCTGCCTATCCGATTAACTTGGCCGGACATATCAATGGACACGAAGACGTTGTTGGGTCTTTTCGGAGTCATTTCCCAAGATGCCCCAACCGGGCTACCCGGTGCGGCACCCCCGGAGCCAGTATCCTCTGTATTTCCTTTGCATGGTACTCATCCTCCAGCATCAGGGGAGCGCCAAAGGTTTCTGAACTTGTGCGCCTGCGGAGAGCGACTTTCAAGTTCGGTTACAAGCTGATCGATCATGGCTTCCAAATCGGCGCTCACAGCATAGGCGGCGTCCCTGGCGATGTCGTCAGGGACGTTGGCAGCCTTGAAAGCGCGGTATAAGGCGAGCGGGCTTTGCATGCTATAAAACATAGATGATCACTCCATACACAGGATCATTTGAGGGTAATGGCACTCTGGAATTCAGAATAACCATTTATGCCAAGGCCGAGTCCATCAATGGGCCAGCACCTGATGGATGGCGGCAAAGAAGACGATGCCACCCGCCACCACGGTGAACATCGTTGCGATAAAGTACAGGATCGGATGAAATTCATTCTCCGGAGCTTCTTTCTGCAGCTTCCATCCAGCGAGAAAGAGAATCAGCGTGACCCATATCCCCGCACCCAACGCAGGGACGAGCCAACCCATTTGGGGAAAGCTCCTGATGACCGTAATGGCAACCAGCAGGCTGGTGCAGATCCAGGAAAAGGTTGTCGCCAGGATCCAGCCCGGACAGGATTCATGTTTTACATGGTTCATAGAGACCTCTCGGTAATTCAAGCATGGTGTCTTTGGGCCATGACGCCTCCGTCATGACCTCATAAACAACTTATCATGGCAACTCATGGTTGCTGGGATTTTCAGAATTTACGAGCCGCCGTGAATGATGCGCTGAGGGGGGCAGCGTCGCTGACCGTTTTGGGGACGCCCACCACTGCGGATCTGTTGGTTCATAGCTCATTGGCGATGGCACCAGATTGAACAAATGCGATTTGGATGGGGGAGAGATCGCCATTTTTCCCGCGTGGCAGATTGCCCTGGCGCTATCTTGGTGTATCCCTGTGAGTCAAGCAGGGCCAAGTCCACTTGGTAGCAGCGGATGGCATCTGGCGCCGCTATATGAGGATCAAGCGGCGGGCTCAAGCGGCGGGCTTGCGATTAGGGGCCGACTGTGAAATCATAGGACTGCTGACCATTAACTCTGGCTCTGGTCAGCAGAATCTATCGCGCAAGAGCCGATTCCCAAGGCGCAACCCGATCTGCTGAAAAACGCAGGGCGGTCATACGGGATAGTCATGCACTTTTTCCTACTCTTGGCTTTGCGATCCTTGGCATCGCATTCATCTATTCTGGTCCAGACCACAGAGGAAAGTCATTACTCTGGCCTTTCCTCTGTATTCTGCCCCTTAACGCCAACTGGCCGCCAACTGAAGCGTCATTCAGCATCTTTCAGCGGGCTTCACCGCCTGCGCTCTTCACAGGAACCTCCTGTATCTTAAATCAGTCCACGCCTGCTGCCCTGGTCAGCAGCACTATATGCGCTCCTTTGGGCGCCCCTCCGGACCATCGCGTCCTGCCGCTCCCGTTACTTGCGTGACGAAGCATCGAATCATGCGGGATAACGTCCTGCACCCTCACTTCCAATCATCCCGATTTAGCCCATCATTTCGTTGATCATCATCTCTTGTGCGGACGTTCTTCCGCCCTCATGGGCGCGATCAGCGTATCTCCCAAGCCCACGCAAAACCGCCTGTACAGCGGCTATCAGTCCGTCAGGACAGGTCGTGGTTTGATCGTCGTTGCTTCTCCCACTCCTCGCCACAAGGACAATATTTCCAGCTCCTTGTGCCTACCCCACCAAGGAGCGCTCACGCGCTCCCACCCACCGCATCACCGAACCCTTTGTGGTCCCGCTTCCCGATTCGGAAAAAAGAGAGAAAACGCCAAATACGGCACGATATCATAAAAAACAATAAGATATGATTTATTCTTCCTCGGAAGAATAGGATTTTTTCCGTCCTTTCATCAGGCCCCGTACAGAACGCGCTGTACGCACATCTGGCCATACTCCCCGCCCTCAATAGGCACCATAGCTGTCGACTTG
>JAJYPA010000510.1 GCA_021795795.1 Pseudomonadota bacterium
GCATGGCGGTCATACGTCTGGGTCGGGGTCGATAAATATGTCCCCGTCGTCGTCGTCGCTTCGATCTTCGGGCGGTGTGGGCGGTATCAACCGCAGCAACAGCGATGCGAAGATGCGTGGTTCATCCTGCATAAGCGCCAGCAGCCACGCGACACCCCCACCGCGATCAAAGGCTTCGAGCACGGCTTCCTTGAGTGCTGCCGTGGTGCGATTTACTGAACCCTTGGGCCGTCCGGGGCCGGGGCCACGAATATTTGCCCTTTGTTTATTGCTCATGGCGTTTGCTCCTGTTCAGTGGCACGCGGGTCAACAACGACGCGCCGTATCTCGGTGATCTGCTCGGCGTGCATGATGTTGGCATCCATGCTCAACTGAGACGGCAACAGCTTTGCCAACAGCGAGGCATAGGCTTTCGGCTCAGACTTGGCAAGTTCCACCAGCCAATCGACACCGCCAAGCCGTTCAAACGACTCTTCAAGCGCCTGTTTGAGTGCCCGCGTCGTTTTGTTTGCAATGCCAGCAGGCCGCCCCATGCCTGCCCTTGGTGGACGTTTTCCAGAAAGTCCCACTACTTTTGTGTCATCGCTCATGATTTACGCGCTCCTTTTGCTGAATGGTGCAATGATACCGCTGGGGCTGGTTGCGGCGCTCCTGGGACCATTTCCGGCCCAGCAATGGGCTTTCTGCCGTAGAGCTTGCCGAGGCCCGCTGGGACTGATTTGCGGCGCTTCATGGCAATGACTCCCGGATGATCTGGCAGGCGGTATCCAGCGCGATTTCGGCCAGATTGCCGGGAGCGGGGAACGTGCCCGGAAGAACATGGTGCAAGTCCACCACGGCCTTCCACGGCCTGCGCGATTGCCTATAGAACAGAATCGGCTTGCGCTGCGCCCGTTCGGCCTGTCGGGTGGCCTGACTCCACCATGAAGCGAGGCTGAGGGCTTCGCAGCGTTTGCACTCGATGGCCCAGCCCTGGACGCTGAGAGAGTCAGCGCCCCCCTTCCATGTCTGATCGAAGTTGCGTGCAACGGCGATGCCGAGTTGATCGCCCAGCAGCTTGAACAGTTCGCGTTCGGCAGATGCGCCCTTGTTTCGTTGCGATGCGCTCATGATTCCATCTCGATGTACACGCGGCCTATCTCGACCTCATCATCGGTTTCCGCCACCAGTTCGGACGTGCCAGGGTCAAAGTAGATCAGCAGCGATTCACCTCCGCAGGTGGTGAGTGTGATTTGTGAGACGTGCGGCAACGCCTGAAAGAACGGCACGGCGCGGCGTAGTGCCGTCTTGGGGTTCCATCGTTCGATTGTCATGATTTGATTCCTTTGTAGCTGGGGCACGCCCTCGGTGCCAATGGGTAGCAAGCTGCATAATCGCCATGCTGGACACTTGGCGGGCCTGTGCCGGTGAGTGAACAGGCCCCCAGCGATTCCCCCGGCAACGGCTGGCCGGGCATGAAGTGCAGGCAGTCCCCGCAAGTCACGCGGGAAGGGGCCATATTTGCTCTGTGCTGCATCTTCTCGGCTGGGGTGGTGTCAATGCCCATCCCGGACTGTTCTGCCGCCAATAGAGCAATGAGCGCGGGTTTCGTCTCCCTGATGTATTCCACGTCATACGGTGCCAGCATCGCCTGTGGACCGACCCGAAGCTGTCCACCATCATCAAGCCGGACGTGCAAACCGATCTCGCGCATGACCGCCAAGAGGGTGGCAGCTTCCGCCATGAGGGAGTCAGATAACGAGGTCATCATCGTCCTCCTCGGCATCTTCCGCGCCGTCATCCGGCCCCGCACCCATAACCACGCACCCATCCACCACATGAACAAGCCCCGTCTTTCGTGCCCCGGCGATGGCCCGCGTCGTCACCCCTGCCGTTATCCCCGCCAAGATACAAGCCCTTTGCCAATCCCCTACTAGTGGATTTCCGCCAGTGGTGAGCATGTTTTCTAAAACCGCCATGGGGGACGGGTTAGCGTCACGGGGCGGTAACGCTTCACGGGGTCTTATAGACCCCCCGTGACGTGACGTTACCTTTTCGCCCGGTAACGGTTCGTGACCAACCGTGACTGGACCGTGACCCGTGACTTTTACGATACTTCCTTGTATTTCAACAAGTCCTAGCTTTACAAGGGCGGTCTTGGCTTCGTGGAATCGCTGCTTATTAAGGCCCGCACCCTGCCGCCATTCGGTAATTGTCACTTTGGCGGAACCGTGACCGTTACCGGCATCGTCAAGGTTTTTTTGCCGGTTGATATACATCTCCCGCAAGACGCCAAGGCATACGGTCTGATTCTTTCCTAGTTGCTCGATCTGCTCCGGCGCGTCGCATGGCTCCAGTACCGCGCTATAAACGCGCTCGCCGTCCTCATCCAGCCAGAGCGTATCCACTCCCACGAGTTGGAAGTTCAGAGGCTTGAACGGCTCGCCTTCCTTGCTCTTGGTGGATTGCAGGGTAATCACCTGGCCGTCCTTGGTGGCGGATAGTTCGGTATCCAACGCGGCCTTGATTGCAGAGGAACCCCGCGCACGATCTTGGTTGTGCCCGGCATGGTGGACCAGGATGACCGCGCACCCGAACCGCTCCCGGATGGTGTCACAGGCCTTTATGAGTTCGCCCATGTCCCGGCTGCTATTCTCATCCAGCCCAGCAGCGGCACGCGCAAGGGTGTCAATCCAGACTGAGCACGGTTTGCCTAAGCCTGTATCCCGTATGGCGGCCTCGATCTCCGCAACCGCGTCGGCCTCGCCCATCGGCACCATGCGCGTGCTGATATAGAGCGGTGCATCCTGTAGACGTGCATCGGGGTTGCTGAGTTGCCATGCTCGCAGTCGTCGGGATACGCCCGCGCCACCCTCGCCCAGAATGTAGACGGCTGGTCCTTGGGTGACGCGGTGATCGTGCCAGTCCACCCCGCACGCGATGGATGCCGCCATAGAGAGAGCAAGGAACGATTTGCCCGCTCCCGGTTGCCCGTAGATCATCGCCAGGGTGTCAGCTTCGATGATGCCCCGTATTAGCCAACGGACGGCGGGCGGATTGGTCAATAACTCCCGAACGTGCCTTAGTAATGGTGGTCTGGGTGCCTCTGGCTCCGGTAGCGGCTCGTCACCAGCGCCAGCAGTAGGCACTACGGACAGGCGCGGATATGGCTGCTCATCTCCGTAAGGCGGCACGGATGCCGTCCAATCTTCAGAATCAAGCGCCATGCTGCACCCCCTCGCGCTGAGACTTTCGCCATGCCTGCCAGTCATTAAAATCTGACAGGCCAGCCGGGGCATCTTTAGGGAATCGCGGCCATATCCATCTTGCGCGGGATGCAATGGCGGCGGCTTTGGCCTTTGCCATGCCCACGGAGTCAGCGTCCGCAGCGACAATCAAGTCAATGTGAGGGAATCGGCGGCGTGCCTCGACCGCAACGGCCTGAAGGTTTCCGGCATCCAATGCAGCGAGCACCACGGCCCCCGGTGAGAGCGCCGCCAAGGTCTGAGCGGTTGCCCACCCTTCACAAATCAGCAGCCGGGTATCAGGCGAAGGCACCCCATCGGTGCGGATAAAGGCCCCCTGCTTCTGCATCCCTTTGGTAAATCTCTTTTCACCAGTAGGGCTAATGGTTTGCACCCCGCGCAAGTCACCATCAAAACCAGTGACAGGCAAAATCAGCATATCCCCACGATGGCGGCTGATACCCGGCGCGATCATTTTCTTCTGAAGGTATGGATGTTCGGGGCGGGCAGGTTGCGCGTTGCTCCATATCCAGAGGGCACGATTAGCAGCGGCCTTATGCCGGGCCTCCTGTGCCTCCTGAGCACGTTTGCGGTCCTCGGTGATACGTCTGACTATCTCAGCCCGTTCGGACGCTGTGAGGGCTGACAGACGCTTGGCGCACCATGTCAGACGTGCCCCTGTCCGCCAGTTGCCCGCCACCCCAGAGGCCGGCGCGTCCGGGTGGAAGTTGTACCAGATTGAAAGCGCCCCGGCCTTGTCATCGGCGGCACGGGCACGGTGCAAATGCCCGTCTGGGGTGATATGGGCATCTGCCGCTAAGTGAATACCGGCATCAGCAAGGGCATGGCGGAATTGCTCGACGGTATTAGCCATGGCGCACCCCCAGGGCCCGGCGCAGCTTGCGGAAAGCCCACCAGCAGCGGGCGATGTTGCGGCGTAAATCTTGGAATGTGCTATAGTCACGCCGCATGGTCGCCACCCGCTTCTTTGGTGAATACCTGCTTGCTCGCTGTGCCCGGCGCTGTTCCACCAGCGCCCACTAATAACTCCAACTGGCGATCATCGGGCAGGGAGTAGACGCATCTGCCACCCCGATCTCGACGCGTAACAATCTGCACCCCCAACTTCCTCAGATCGTAAATCCGCGCTGCCAGCCTCCATCCCTTTCCGGCCATGATTGCGTCAGGATGCGTGATCGAATTGCCCGCGTTTAGCTGGTCCAGTGCCCATGATGCCGCTGTGACGTCCTTGCGTGCGGCCATATCACGCTACCTTCCGGCCATGACCGGCACGAAGCCACTCGATCAGCTTCGCCTTATCGATCAGGATTTTTGAACCGAAGCGCAGGACCACACCAGCGGCTTCCAGTTCTTCGCCGCGATGGAATAGAAGGTGACGCACGCCGCCACGGGTGAATGCTTGCGGTTCGGAATCGACAAGCGAATTGACGCTGTGAAGCTGGGGTGTGTTTTGGGTTTCAATTTGCATGTTTCTGCTCTCGCATGATGCCGCAAATTGCGGCGATGGATTGCAGATTACGCTTGTATGTTATTGTTTCAACGGTGTAAAAGTCGATTCAAAGGGTGAAAAGAAAGGGGTGAAAAGTTTGCACCAGTGAGAAATAAGGGGTGCTGGCTGATTCCTGTATAGGGGTGAAAACAAAGGGGGTGGAAACTTCCCATCCCCTGCATTTAGTTCCGGTTCTGGTTGTGCCGGATGATCTGCCTTGTACTGGCTTTCCTCCAAGCATTAAGCGCACCAGTTCCGGGCGGGAATAATGTAGGATGCAGCCTGACACACGCCTCCAATATCTTTTCCTTGGTGTCGTCTGGAATGTCCATTGGGTCATACCCCATCCCCTCGATGACCTGTACCAGCGCGTCGACTTGGGCATCTAGCCGTTTTCCTTTTGGCGGGGTCGGTGGCTCTGGTTTGAGCGTTTCGCGCAATCCCTCGACCATCACTTTCTCGGCGGTCTGCTCGATCAGCCTAGTGACCTCATCGGCGCTAATCCAGAGCGCCACCAGCCGGGTCTTAACCGGCGCAGACAGCACCAGCGACCGGCCATAGTCCACCATGCAACGGCCATCGGGAGCCGTATATAATCCGCCGCCCCATTCTTCGGAATTGCCGCGCACAACTGGAGAACGGACAACGCTGATTGTCGCCTCCCCCTCGGCGCTGAATTGCGCCAGGTGTTGCCAATCCACCTGCAAGGGGTAATCGCCAAGATGCACAAAGCACCCCCCGGACGAGTCGTAAAAGTCGCTTCTCGGCACGTCCACCCTTGGCGATATACGCCCATTCCGCCATGCGTCGATGATCTGCCCGTCTGATAGCTTGTGCTGGCGCTGGGCGTCCTCGATGCGGACCCATTGGCGGCGCTCCTGCTCCGAACGATACACGGCAACGGTTACAGGGTCGGGCTTCATTGTCCACCCCCCAACTTCTTATCGAGTTTGCTTCCGAGTTCCGCCAGGTGCTCAGGGGCAAGATGGCTGTAACGCTTGGTCATCTGCAAAGTGCGATGCCCTAACAACGCGGCCACGGCCACCAGGGAGACGCCTTGCTGCACTAGATAGCTGGCGGCGGAATGGCGTAGATCATGAAAATGGAAGTCGGTGATATTTGCCGCTGCAAGGGCTTCCTCCCACGGGCGGCGTAGATCAATAGGCTTTTGCGGATAGCGGTG
>JAJYPA010000511.1 GCA_021795795.1 Pseudomonadota bacterium
ACGCGCCAAGGAGGTTTTGCAATGAGCCGCTTATCAGAACTGAAAAAGCAATGGATGAAAGACCCCGCGTTCAAGGCGGAATACGACGCGCTGGAGGATGAGTTCAGCCTCGCCCGCGAATTGATCGGGGCCCGGACCCGCGCTGGACTGTCGCAAGCAGAATTGGCGCAACGCATGGGTACCACCCAATCGGCTATCGCTCGCCTGGAAAGTGGCAAATCCCCGCCATCTATGCGAACCATTGCGCGGATCGCCGCGGCTACTGGAAGCCGCGCCGTAGTGCGGCTGGAGCCACGCTCTTGAAGGAACGCATCGCAGTTTCTTTAGTAATGACTATCGTAAATTATGGCCACCAATGACAATCAATCTGCCAGAACCTGAATACTATGAGTTAGCAGAATTAGTCAAGAGATGGGATGTCCAGGAGTCACAACTTTTGCGACTCGGGGCAGAAGGAAAGCTACAGTTCGCATGGCCAATACCAGGCAATTTGTGGGTGTCGGTGACTAGCGATTCTTATCATCCGGATACGGTAGAGAATGTAGAAAATATTTTTCCTGGCCTGCCACCAGATCATCTTTGCATTAGGGTTGCCCGTAAAGCAAAAAAAGGGCTCGAAGGTCACGAAATAAGTTTGTTTGAGTATTCTCGGCCGCGTGTTATACACGAAATATGGCGCAAAATGAAGGCGGATAAAATTGAAATTAGCGTTTCTGGGATGGCTATTTTATCCCCAAAATCTCTCCAGGGCTGGGATAAGGAGATTAGAGGGCTAGACGATAGCGTGCTGACGAGTGTTAGCCATTTCACTGGGGCCGAGAATAGGGTTTTTGAGGTACCTGATGAGCGATCATTGTGGATGTACGAAGTTCGAGAATCAATTACCACCTGTGGTGGTCTGCTTCCACCGTTGCCAGAGGGATATTATTTTGAGACGGCATCACTCATAACCGTTGATGAGCTAGTTGTGCTCAGTTCTGAGGTTAGGCGCGTAGAAAATCAGCACGAGGAAGCAGAAAAGGCAGCCAGGACTGATGTATTGCCAGGTAGTGCACAGAATAGCCGCAAGATCTTGTTGACCATCATCCACGCGCTTTGCAAGGAAGCCGGAATCAACCCCAAGGATCGCGGCTTAACCAGCACAATTATGCGCTTGCTCGAGTTGCAAGGAACGCCTGCCTCAGAGCGCACCATCCGCGACGTGAAAAATGATATCCCGGAAGCTATGCGCTGCCGCAAGGAAAAATAGCCCTGTTCAAAACGGCAAACGGCAAATAGGTCTATTTGCCGCATCACCCTGAAATCTCCCGCCATCATTGCCTCACGATATCCACAACTGTGAGGCAACCCGTATGCAAAGCAACACCGAACCTGTGGCTCAGATCATTGCTGAGATTAGCCGTACCCTGGGCTACCCACCTGAAGCTATCCCCGTACAAATCAACGAAAAGCTTGCTTCTGAAGTGTTGGGGGTCAAAGTCTCTACTTTGACTAACTGGCGCACCACGGGGCGTTATAACTTGCCCTACATAAAAGTTGGCCGATTGGTGCGTTATCGAGTAGCAGATCTTGCCGCTTGGCTTGCTAAGCGCCGACAGGGTGCTGAGAGCTGATCCAATGGCCTCAGATATCATTGAGCAATTTACTCAGGCCCTGGCTGCTGGGGGCATTGAGCTTGCCCCAGGCCAGAGCATAACCCCAGACGGAAAACTGCACCGGGTCCGCCTCGCCACTGACAAGGCAGGGCAGCGAACAGGTTGGTATCGCCTGCACCTTGACCCACCACCTGCTGGTGTTGCTGGTGACTGGCGCACAGGTTGCCGCGTGAACTGGTGCGTCAAGCGCCCGGAACGCCTCAGCCCATCCGAACGGGACACCTTGCGCCGCCGCATCGAGCAGGAGCAGCGCCAGCGAGAGGCCGAGGAACATGCGCGGCACCGGGAAGCCGCCAAACGTGGCGCCTGGGTATGGAATCATGCCGGGCCGGCCAGTCCGTCCCATGAGTATCTGCAACGCAAACACCTGGCCCCAGGCATCGCGCGGCAACGTGGAGCCTCCCTCGTTTTGCCGGCGATGGACCTCGCTGGTTACCTACGAGGGGTCCAATACATACAACCGGATGGCACAAAGCGATTCATCGCGGGCATGGAAAAGTCCCGTGGCTACATTCCGGTAGCAGAAAAGCCGGACGGCAGTCGCCCGCTTTGGATTTGTGAGGGCTGGGCCACTGCCTGCACTCTCCAAACGTTACGCCCGCTCGTCTGCGTCATTGCCGGACTCGACGCCGGCAACCTTCAAGCCGTGGCCACAGAGGCCCGTCGCCGATGGCCTGCGCTTGACCTTGTTGTGTGCCCGGACTTTGACAGCGTGGGGCAACGGAAAGCTCGGGAAGCGGCCGAGCGCGCGCGTGCAAAGATATTGCCACCGCCTCCCGTGATCCTGCCGGGCTGCACCGATTGGAACGATGTTATTGCTGCAAGACGGCAGGGGTTGACCCATGCTTGAGAGGGACTGGACGCAAAATGTCGCGCCCTACGGGGATGAGCGCCAACTCTGTCGTGAGTCCGTATCTGAGCCGTTTGGTGTGGACGGTGGTTTTCCCGAACCACAGCCACTGGTGGACCTGCCACGCGTGGATGTGTCCGGGGTAATCGATGCCCCCTCGCCGCCACCGGATTTTGTCTGGGATGGCATGGTGCCCCGTGGTCACATCTGTTTGCTGTCTGGGCATGGTGGAAGCGGCAAGAGCACCCTCGCGCTGCAACTAGCCGTTGCGGTGGCAATGGGCTTGCCTCTCCTCGGAGTGTCGACAACGCCTGGCCGGGTGCTGGTTTTCTCTGGGGAAGACGCGGAACCTTTGCTGCGCCATCGCCTGGCCGCCCTCTGCCACGCTCTGGACGCAAATCCGCATGCCCTGGCCGAGCGTCTGCTGGTGCTGGATGCAACGGAAAATCCGGCACTTGGCGAATCGGTTCGCGATAGGAAAACGGGTCGCGATTTTATCGCGCCAACCACCGTATATGGGCGACTGTGGGAAATTCTTACTGAGTACCAGCCTGTCTTGGTCGTTGTGGATAATGCCAGCGATGTTTTCGAGGGCAACGAAAACGATCGATCACAGGTCCGAGGTTTTGTGCGCTCCCTGGCGAGGATATGCCGCCAAGTGGGCAGCCACCCAGCGATCCTGCTGCTTACCCATACGCCCAAGCAGGCCGTGAACGGTCGGGGCGAAAGCTACAGCGGCAGCACGGCCTGGCACAATTCCGCACGCGCGCGCCTATCGCTCACACCCGCCAAGGATGACGACAGCCGCCTAACTCTGAGCCTCGACAAGCTGAACATTGGCCCGCGAACTGCCGAGCCGCTGCATCTGGTGCGCTCTCATGGTGGAGTGCTGGATCTGGATGAGAACGCACACGACGTGGAGGACCCGCCCAACGAATCGCCGACCAGCACCCTGCTGCGCCTGCTGGCGGATTTCGTTAGGCGAGGGGAGCGTGTCAGCCCGGAGCCCAAGGCCCATACCAACGCATGGGCCATGCTACGAGAGGAAATGGGCTTCCCGCGCAAAAAATACCGCAACGCCAGCGCACTACTCACCGCCATGAGGCAACTGGAGCGGGACGGACTCATCAGCCGGGAGGACTACCGCGATGCCTACCGCAAGTCCCGAACGGCATGGGCTTTGACCGCCAAAGGATGGGAGGCTATCGGAGAAAGTGCGCCTTCTGCGTCCTCTGCGCCTTCATATGATGAGAGCGCACCTGTCACAGCCCCTTATATGAGCGCGCCTTCTGCGCCCTCATGTAGGGCAGGGGGTATGGGGGATAGAGCACGCACCCATAAGGACGCACTAGGAGATTTATCCGATGGGCAATAAGCCCTCTTTCTCTTTGGCGGAATCATCCTGCGTGGGAGAACCTACCCGCGTCTCTTGTGGCACGTGCGCCTACTTCCAGCCGGACAGCGTGAACCCGCCCATGGGGGCAGGGCGCTGCACGCGCACGATCTCCGGTTTGCCGCCAAAGGGCGGATCTGGGTACGGCGTCTGCTATCCCTTCAGCCTGCGCGTTTGCACGCACTATGGACCCATTGAGGAGTGAGACGATGATCAAAAGACCCTCTCATCTTGACGATGCGGATCTGTGGTTGCTCGAGCATGATCCACTGCTCTCCAAGACCACGCCTAAGACCCTCGCAAACCTTCGCATCCGACAAAAGCACAGCCAGGGCCCGGCGTTACTGAACGATGCGGTAGTAGCGTCAGAGGCAGCCGCATTGTTTCTGGAGGATGATCGAACCGCAGAGCGTCTCATTCGGCTGGCCCCGCCCGCAATACGCAAGCTGGTGGCCTTGCGTCTGGAGTTCCCGAGTGCAAGCCAGGCACAACTAGCCAGGATGATGGGCTGCTCCCGACAAGCGGTAAACAAGAAACGCCGGCGGCTGTTGGCCTACCTCGAGGCCATGGTGGCATTCCCTCTCACCCACACATCCGGATCGGTCTCGGCAGCACGCTATTTTATGGAGCCCAATGGACAACTCGCTTGGGATTTTCTAGAAAGCGAGTAGGACTCGAATGAGAACGTCAGGGCGCATATTTTTTCTTGGCTACTCATACTGTCATCGAGAGCGACCACGTCCGTTGTCATTATAAAGACCGGCCACGCGATTATTCAGTAGAGAACGCACCAATGGCAGGAACGCAGCGGAAGCGGCCGTTCAGGAGAAGTGTATTCCGCCTCTAAATATCTTCAGTTTTTCGAGCTCTGAACAATCACAATCTCAGAGAGAATCAATTGGGTCAGGATCGTTGCTCTGTAACACTTTTTCCATTAGAGATTTACATTTATTCAAGCCAGCTTCTCGTATGTGCTTATTATTACTTTTAACCAAGTCTTCACATTTTTCATGCTTAACGGCTTTTATCACAATTTTCTGCTGCTTTTTTGATATACGCTTGCCTTTGATATTTTTTGCTTTCATATGCTTCAGCGAAAATAAAGAACTCATGATACACCTCACAAAAGAGAAAAAAATTCTTAACTAATCAATTTTAATGCTGCCATAATTACTAAACATGCTGTTGAATTTTATTTCTGCGTCATTTTCTGACAGAATAATTTTCTTAAAATTTTCTATACTTTCTTCAAACTTACTATATAGCAGAAGGACACTTATGTAGTAATAACTATCTTTTTCATAGATAAATTTGCATTTATCTTGAGTTAAGGTCATATGGTGCCTGTTATCATACAACCCAAACGAATGAAGCATGGAGTTTCTTAGGGAGTACAAAATTTTTGATTCCTCCACGTTGCATCCAGCAACATCAATCAAGAATCTCCTGAATCTCTCCCCAACTTCTCCAGGACTATCACTTCCATCATAAAATTTCCCAAGCAAATCAAATCCAGCTAGTATACACATCGCTCCTGGCCAGAGCGTTGAGCTTGAAAAGCAACTCGATATGTCCCTTCTCAATAGATAAAGAGTTCCAAAAGTTCCAGGTATTGATGGCTTTTCATTCGGGTCTTTAAAAAACATTTCTATTCTTTCAGACATTTTCTCACCTTTTTAAAAATCAGTTATAACTATGAGACTCGGCGAAAAGATCCAGCTACCGCCCCCCCCATTGCCCATTTCTTTGTCTGTGCGGCGCCTGCGGCGTCACCGGACGATTCGGGCTTCGCGCCTTGTCCCCAACAAATCGCAAAAATAACGCTAAAGTCGATCGGCTGGCACGACCAAACGTCAGCTTCCAGTCAATTGTATTGAAAAACTCTTTTCTACGGGCATATGGATCCTCGGGCCTTACATCTTGCCTCGTAGGAAGCCCCAAGATCGACGATAATTCTCTGGGTAGGGGGGTGAAGACCCCCAAATGACAGCGT
>JAJYPA010000512.1 GCA_021795795.1 Pseudomonadota bacterium
CTCGAGCCGGGTTAGAGGCGGGTACACCCGGTGAGGGGTGGTGATACCGCTTACTGGAGATTCGGGTTGTCGCCCGGTCCTTTTCAACAGGTTCAAGCATACCATCCGGCACACTCGGAAAAGATTCAAGACAGCAAAATTTTGAATGATAATAATGCCGTTATGTTTCAGATGGTGGTTGTATACCGCGGAAAGCGGGATCAAATTGATCCCGGCCGCATGTCGTCGTGGCTATGTTGGCATGGCCTTTCACCAGGGTGCGGTAACACCATCGTGAAAGGCCGCTTATCTGCGGGCCGATTGTTTTGGTGGGGTGGACGTCATCCTCGCCAATTGTGAGCGTAAAAGACAAGCGCCGCTTTGTCTCCCCGCCCCTGAAAAATGTTGGTTTAGCTTGATAGCGCATTGATAAATTAGGAAATCGGAAATGTGTGGTCTATGTCTATCTGCCGCATACATCTGAACGGCGCTCGTCCAATTGCGCAGTAAACCCCGTCGGCGCGGCGGGGTTACTTGGCAAGACCGTCAGCTATGAATTACTGATATTCGACCCATCCGATGACCTCATCCTGGGCATCCTGTATCTGTTGTTCAGTTGGATTGGTTGGTTTCCCATCTCCATCAACCAAGCGGCGAAGTAGAATGTCTCCTGCGTGGTCTACCTGTATTCGGTTCACCTTGAAGGTAACATCACTGCCTTCAGGGTCGCCAACTTTCCATAGCAACTCAGTTTCAATCCAGTCCTGGTTGCGGTCATAATCCTGTAACCTGTCCTTGAGGGCCGCAACAAGGTCATCATTGGAAAGAGGTGCGACGAGCAGATCCAGATCTTCCAGTTTGAGTTGACCCAGATCGTCGTAGGTCACATCTTCGAAACCGTAAACGACAGATTGTCTCACATCTGCCTTTACCTCAACGCCTACAGTTTCCAGTGAAAAACTGGTGTAGGCATGCCCGTCATCGCCAATATTGCCTTCTGCGCGAATGTCCATCCTGATACTGGTTACTGCAGGGTTGGCCTCGAAAAAACCGTGCATATCAATGAACAACATGGTGGCGCCTGCGCGGTTAATAGCCTTGAGCGTATGCGACCGGATATTTTCCAGTGCTATGGCTGTGGCCGCTTCGGTTTTGTACAGCGTGCTGATATTTAACATGACGGTTTCCTTATTGAGTAACTCGTGGATTTTAGGAGCGCTTGGCGCACTCCGGAGTTGTTCTCGTCCCTTCGTCGAAAATAACGGCGTTGGGCGTTATGTGTTTGAGCAGCGGCCACCAGAATTCCTGACCATTGCACAAGGCATGGGAATCGGAACGGCCATCATTGGCAGAAATGTGTACTTCCAGCGTCTGCGGGTAAGCGAGCAACTCAACCACCAGATCTTCTCGAAGACCGTATCGTCGCGAGAGAATGTTGAGATGGCTGAGGTCAATGGCCATGGGTGTTTCCTTGTCGTGCAGGACGGCCTCATACTCCTCCCAGGAGGACATGAGAAACGGGTTGCCTTTGGCCGGGTACAAACCCTCGACAGCGACGGGGATATTCAGGGTATCTCTCACGCGGGCCACGTTATCGAGCATGCGTGAGAGCGAACAGCCCTTGTTATCGATATTGCGACCGGCGTGGATGCTGTACGCCGTAGCCCCCATGGCGCGTGTGAGGGTAGCCAGTTTTTGAAAATACGGCCTGGAAACAGACCATGGGGTGGAAGCGTCAATGATTCTTGGTCCTCGCCAATCCAGACGGACATTGGCGTGAGGACGCAATTTTGAAAACCGATGGCCTGCAGGTCATTGACGACCTGTTCGTTCAAGACACCATGGTTTTGTGGGCAGATCTGCAGTTCCTCAGTTCCGTCCGCGAGCGCGAAAACGCGTTGTGCGGCACTGACAAAAGAATAGCCGGGAAATGCCGCAAGGGAAGTGTTGCGTTGCATGGTTCCCCCAAAAATAAAAAAATCCATCGCAATCTCGATGGTTTGTTGATTGAAGATATTTCCTTCAAACCTGTTCCAGGTTACAGGATAGGCAACTTTTTTCTTCGCCGTCACCGTCCCACCTCACTTTCACATAAAAGAACTTGCCACAAAGGCCGTTCTTTTTGGTAATGGTACCACACAAATCCACAACTTCTGGTTGGTCTGCGCTGCCTATTTTATCAATGAATTGCGATGAATACCGGACTCGCTGCCCTACTTCAGGGTTTGTGATCATACAATATCCTTGCAGCCATTTTGGCCGGTGAAGTGTGATAGACCTCGTTGACTTTCTGTCAGCCGAAATATAATGATCTCTTAGCAGAAGAGACAACAAGGAATATTTGATAATCATGCGAGCTTACGACTGAGTCGCGTCCCCATGTTTCGACGACTTCTTTAATGAATAAAAGATCCGAAGCATCACAAAGATTACAGTCGCGATCTCTGCTGAAACGACAATTGGAAGGTTCCCATACAAGGCTAGAATGCTTTCCCTAACTGCGAACAGTATAGCCGTGTCGAGAATGAGCGCCACATTCAACCGTTGCTTGTCTTCTAGTCTGATGAATATTTGTGCGATCTCCAGCATGATCATAATGTCGAATGCTTCAGAAATGACGCTTCGCACATCAATAGCGTCTGATGGCACGGCCCACTCCAGTATTATCGACCAGACGTTCCCGATGAGGTGAAAAATCAGGACCGTGGTGAGTGCCAATATGGACCATGCAATTACCAATTCGATAAGATGTATGAATTGGTCTAAGGCTCTCTTGGTGAAACTGTAGATCATGTTACCTCCATTTTCAGGCAACTGTTTCGCCTGACGCGGCTCTAAACAATGCTTCGAGTCTTTCTGTGCAAACAGTTTCTGAAACCTCGACGTGCGCCACGGCTTCTGCTGGCGGCAGTACAGGCCCTTGCGGAATGAGTTTGATATCTTCCGCATCTACCCCCTCCGCGTCATAGTCAATGACAGCAGCGTCAATGGGCATATTGGAAAGAAGCGCGGTTATCAAGCCACCTTCCATGATGATGACAATCCTTGGCTTTTCGGTGTTCATGTTTACCTCCGTAAAAGAGTTGAGACGTTGATGTACAGACCCGCGAAGATTGCGGGCGACTGTGGGACGCTTACCGTGTTAGGCAAGCGATTTGGTGGGTAGCATTAGAAAATTCCAGAATCCACTGGTCGGTTTTAAATTCAAAGTGTATTGCCTATTATGGATAATAGGTAATAATCTTCGTAGTAAATAAAACCACACCCCGTATAAGGGGCGTGGCTGCTTCAAGCAAGTATCACTTTTATTGCACCATCTTCACCGACAGTTACGAGGAAAGATTTCTCCTTGAGAGTGTTGTATCTTTTCAGCCCAATATCCAATAGCAGTTGCAATAGCAGCGCCGCAGGATCAGGGTTGCGTGCCTCCGAAACAAGACGGCCGAAAAGAGTGTCATCGTCCTCAAAGGCATCTTCGCAGTAGTCGCCATCGTCGAGATAATTGGACGCCTGGCGAACGGCGCCATAACCATTGGATGCGCCCGGTACATAGAATGTTTGTTCCTTTGAGTCGAATACGGTTTCATCGTAGGTGGTGATGATTTCGGTAAGAACACCCCCAACTTCAAATGATCCGCCCAGGGTGAGGGTGTCACCAAGAACGATATCTTCACTGCAGACAAAGCGTCCGTCGAACAAGATTGGCGGTTGCCGTTCGCTGAGTGCCATACTGATATCGTTTTTCAGGTGGTGAACGTAGGGGTGGACCCAATGTTCGCTGTCCAGTTTCGCCGTATCCACAATGATGCCGTCAAGAGCCTTTATGAGGGCCATATGCGGCATGTTTTCGGTGTCGTAACTTCCGTCATCGCCAGAAAACAACTTAACGGTGCCGTCAGCGACCGTGTTCATAGGTACCGGATTGGTCGGCATATCAGTGACGCTGTTATCCAGATTGATATCAAGATCGGCAACATATCCAGTCACCACTGCGTTCGGTAGATAGGGCACGTCGTTAAGCAAATCTTTGCAGTAATGCAGACAAATGGTTCCGTAACGCCTGACGAATTCTTGACCCAGGTTATGGGCCAACATTCCTACCTTTACCTGACGCAACCGCTCTGCGTAGAGCTTGATGATGGCAGAGTGTATGGACAGCATCGCCCTGTCAGGATCAATCACCGAAGCACGATCGGGCAAGCGTCCGTAAAATTTCTCGGGATCTAGATGCACCATGACAGCGTCTTCCCCGTTGTATCTGGTACCGAACCCGGCATGGATGGGTAATCCCTGCAGGTAGATCTTCAAGTTATGAAAAGTGTCGCGCAGGTTCCGGATATGCACCAGTCCGATCTCGGTTTTCGCCCAATGCATAGCGTCAACCGCATGATCGCTTTCGAGTGGATCATTGTCCTGATTCAGATAAACAGGAACAGGAAAACCTTTAACCGCGGACTGGAGAAACTGCACCGTTGGCATGTTGGCTGCGCCTTGCATGCGGATAAATGTCCCTTCGACACCGGGATGTGGTTCAACGGCGATATTATCAAAGGCGAGGGCGTCTTTGGTGATGACCTTCGCTTCGTGCTTGCGGCTGATGATGTGAATATTTTCGCAGGCAAAAAGACAACTGAGAAACCCCATACCATAAGGTCTTTCCTGATTGAGGATGTGTTCATCCCAGCCAGACTCCGAAATCGCAAACATGTGCTGCATGTCCTCAATTCCATGACCATCGTCGCTGATCGAGAATTCCTTTCGATCAGGATGCAACACGATATGGATCTTCGTGGCACCCGCCCGGCGGGCGTTTTGCAACAACTCGGTGACCCAGGTGGTGCCGGTGGCGAAAGCCATTTTCAGGTTCCCGATCAGAGCTTTCTCGTTGACGGTTATTTTGACTACTGCATTCATGCGGAACTCCTTGTCGAAATAAAAAATCCACAATCGAATGACTGTGGCTTGTGGTGTAGCTATTTATGGGTTATTACGGTCGGTAGGATGCATATCCGCGAATGGGCGAATCGTCGCCGTCATAAACCACATTGGCGAGAACGATATTGCCCATGGATAACGAAATTCCGAAATGTTCTTCGTATGCTCTGAAGAACCTCGGCAGATCGCAATCTTCTTCCAGGAAGACTTTCTCGTCTTTCTGGCAAGAACAAGGTGAGATCATGAATTCGATGTCAAGTTCTACCAGATCCCCGCGGTGCACCTCAAGCCAACCGTGTCCGCTATCGTTGTGAAATATGTATTTATTCCCCGCGAGCAGATCGTGGGGGGTGTGACTTATACTCATTTGCTGACCTATCCTTTATTGGCACTATGTCCAATGTGGTATCGTTTTAGCGGAGAATGGCATGTCGCATGGCCACTTCTGTCCAGGCTGGAAATCCGTGTATGCAGGTGGCGTCTGGTTCAATGTTTTCGCATCCGTCGGTTGCTTCGGCGATTCCGTCCCTTTCCATGCGGCTAATGGCCTCAAAAGAAGGAATCATCCCCCGCTTGAGGGGTACCCAATGTTCATCGGCTTTGTTCAGACGATGCGCCACGAATGCCTCAATGGAGACATCCGCTTTAATCTTCTTGAATTGCTGCCATTGGCCGGAGACCAGGTTTCGCCGAAGGACCTTGCGATCAGAACGGACCAGTAAAGCAGTGCCAGTTTTCAGATTGATTATCCTGGCGACCTCGTGGGCGGATGACGTGTTGCATTTAGCCATGGGACACCTCCTCCCTGATTACTTCTGCCATCGGAATTACTCCTTTTTATGCGCTGCACGCGCAGGATAGGTGCTTGACGGTTTTTGGAACCATAACGGTTTCCTCTACCACTTCGCACGACTGCAGCATGAAAATGAATTGATCGCGGATGGCGTCGCACGCCGAATCGA
>JAJYPA010000513.1 GCA_021795795.1 Pseudomonadota bacterium
GGCCAAAGGCGGTCTGTTCTTCACCGCCGATGCCGTTGCCGCCGAGCAGGGGGACTATTGCATTCGTCAGGGCGGCCTGCTGCGCAAGGCGCCGTTAACGTTGGGACTGGGGGCGGCGCTTGCAGCGATGAGCCTGGCTGCCATGCCCCCGACGGCGGGTTTTGTCAGTGAATGGTTCCTTTTCCAGGCGCTCTTTCATGATTTCACTTTGACCGGTGATGGTGCGCGTATCGCCATGGTCCTGGCAGGGGCTGGCTTGGCGCTGACTGCCGCCGTGTCGCTGGCCACCTTCGTCAAACTCTTCGGGGTAGGGCTACTCGGACGGCACGCAACCAATGCCAAGCCGGTTGCAGCGCGCAGTCGCTGTCCAATCCTGCTGGGCGGGTTGGCAGTGCTGGGTCTGGCGGTAAGCCTGGTGTTCTGGCTGCCGCTGCTGGGCCCGGCCGCGTGGCCCGATTCCGCAGTGCCGGCAGCGATGGTGCAGCACTGGATACTAGTACCCCTGAGTAGCGGTTTTGCCTTTATTTCACCCTATAAGATCGTCATTGTTGGGCTCTTGCTGGCTTTCATTCCCTTGGCGCTGCTGGGCTGGTCGGTGCGCCGCCGCGGCGTACGCTTTGCGCCCCTGTGGTGTGGGGGTGAGGACTATGCCATCCATGGCGGCGCTACCACCAGCCTATCCTTTGCCAATGCCCTGCGCGTGTTTTATTCCTTTATCTATCGGCCCAGCACCGATATGGAGCGGGATTTTGATGGCAAGGGCTATGTCCTCAAGGAATTGCGCTTTGATACCAGCGAGGCCCCGCTCTTTGGGCCGCTGATCTTCCACCCCCTGATCCGCATGGTCGTGTGGCTGGCAGAGCGCTTCCAGGTGATGCAAATGGGCCAGATCAATATGTATCTGGCCTTTATTGGCATTTTGCTGTTGTTCACCATGGGTTCAGTATTCTTCTAAACATTGGGAACGTGGTTATGACCTATATCTATCTCGCGATATTTGCAGTGCTTGGTGCCTTTGCGCGCTATGGACAGACGCTGGTGGTGCAAGGCATCGCCGGGCGCGATTTCCCCTGGGCGACGCTGTCGATCAATGTGCTGGGCTCTTTTCTGATGGGTTTTCTGTTTTTCGAGACGCTGGAGCGTGTCAGCGTCAGTCCGCAGCTACGCACCGGCATCCTCACCGGCGGGTTGGGCGCCTACACCACCTTTTCCACCTTTTCCCTGGAAACCGTCAATCTGTTGGAAAGCGGAGAGGCATGGAAGGGGGTTTTGTATATCGTTAGTTCAGTAGTGCTGTCTCTCGTGGCCGCCTTATTCGGGGCCTATCTTTCACGCAATATGGGAGTATGACGATGGCATCAATAACCGTAGTCCGGATCTATATCAAGGAAGGCGACAAGTTCCATGGCCACAATCTGATGCAAGAGATTTTCCGTCTCCTGCACAACGAGCACAAGGTGCATGGCGTCACGGTGTTCCGCGGTATCGCAGGATTTGGCAGCAAGGGCGAAGTGCACGCCGATGATCTCCTGCGGATGACGGTGCATCTCCCTTTGGTGCTGGAGTTTTTCGACGAAACAGAAACCGTGGAAGCCGTTTTGCCGGGCATTCAGGCCATGGTGCCCCCTGGGCATGTCATCTGGTGGAGTGCGAACTGTAGTTGCGCATCATAGAGGCGCAGGTAGTGGCTAAGATAGCATGGCCAAGATGCGTCTATGGAAGGGTCGCATGACAAAGTGAAGGAGAGTTTTGATGAAGAATCTACGAAGCATGTTCCTGGATCAGTGCACTTCCCTGGTCAACACCAGTGTTGACGGGGATTCTGGGCCGGTATGCGCGCACCCGGCGGGTGCATAAGCGGACGGGATCGCCGATAATAAAGGCCTTCCAGTAATTTGCGAGGCCCAATGCATGCTACAGTCTTTTGAAATCCGCCGATTGCTCTATGACCTGATTCCCAACGCCGGTTTGGCGAAATAACAATTTCCCACCTTATTGGATAGGTTGATTATGGATCTGAAAAATATAGCAACAGGCCGGCAGGTGCCGGATGAAGTCAATGCCGTGATCGAGGTTCCGCAATTTTCCAGCATCAAATATGAGCTCGATAAATCGTCCGGAGCGATTCTGGTGGACCGCTTCCTTTTTACCGCCATGCACTACCCGGTAAATTATGGCTTTATTCCCATACGCTTTCTGCGGATGGGGACCCTACCGATATCCTAGTGGTATCTCCCCAGCCGGTACAGGCTGGAGCCATAGTGCGGGCGCGCCCCATCGGCGTTCTGCTCATGGAGGATGAGCATGGTCAGGATTGCAAAATTATTGCCGTCCCTCACCACGAGGTGGCCGGTGGGTATGATCATGTGGAGGATCTCGGTGATCTTCCTCGGTTCCTGCGCGATGAGGTTTTCCATTTCTTCGGACATCACAAGGAGTTGGAGCAAGGCAAATGGGTGGCGCTGAAAGGGGGGCAAGGTGCGGAAGAGGCGCGCGCGATGATCCTGGCCGATATGGCGCGGGCCAATGCCACGGATCCCTGACCCGGTGGTGAAGATGCCAACGGTCTGGAGCCGCTCCGTGGGTGGCTCGAGTGTTCCGAACTGTTCCTTTGTGTCGGGAGGGAGGCGGGGACGATGACGCTCAAGCAATCGGCCGATGCCCTGGCTCTGCGTGTGTTACGGAAGGCAGAGGAATATGTTGGACATAGCGTACATCTGTGGATCTGTCCTGATGGTTCGGCGCATGTGCTACTGGAACGTCAATTCAACAGTCAACTCGCTAGCCCACCCTGCACCTTGGTCGGCGCTTATCGGGCGCCCTGCCGCGAACGGGAGATTCTGGATGACATCATCTGGTTCGTCGGCAATGGGTAAAGGACGGGTCGAAAGACACCGCCATGGTGGCAACCAGGGGATTTCGCGCCAAGGCTCTGCGCCGCAGATGGGGCACGGCCGCTTTCCCAGGCGCGCCTATGGCCGATAAGGCGATGGGTCAGATGGGAGCGCGCATGCCGCCGCTGGGTGGTAACCCGGCATGGCTGTTCCTGCTTTTGTGTGGCGCGGGTTTTTGGGGGCGACTGAGCTACGAAATGATCCGCAGCCCCCTTACTTCCCTCTATGCCAAGCACCTGGGAGCACCAACTGCAGTCATCGGCCTACTGGTCGCAGCGGTGACCATCACCGGGATTTTTGTCAAGTTGCCTGCGGGTAGTCTGGCCGACCAATTTGGTTTTCGGCGGCTGATGCTGGCCGGGAAACTGGTGACCGCGGTCGGACCGTTTTTGTATCCGCTGGTGCACTTCTGGCCGCAATTGCTGGCCGTTCGCTTTTTTCACGGATTATCCACAGCGACTTACGCTCCAGCGGCATCAGCGTTGGTAGCAAAGAGGTACCCGTTGCAGCGGGGGCGCTGGCTCGGTTTTTATGGGGCAGCGGAAAATAGCGGGGTCATATTGGGACCGGTTGTTGGCGCCGCAGCGCTCGCTCATCTGGGTTTTGTAGCGGCTTTCCTTGTCTCGGGAAGTATCGGTATTCTTGCGCTCTTGATGATCTTGCCGTTTCCGCGGGATGTGCCGGCCCACGATGGGCACCGCTCTCCCGGTGAAGTACTTCGCGTAGCCTCCCAAGGTGTACGTCAGATCATCGGTGATCCAGCCATTCGTTTGGTGAGTCTGATGGAAGCTACCTTATATGTCGGCGTCGGTACGCTGCAGGCGTATCTGCCGCTTTATGCGCTTGATCAACATATCCCCATCCTGGAGATCGGCCTGTTGTTTGGGGGTCAGGGGGTGGCGTCGATTCTCTTCCGTCCGGTCTTCGGTGCAGCTTCGGACCGTTTCGGGAGAAGGCTTTTTATCGTCGCTGGGGTCGGCTTGTGTGCAGCAGTACTGGTGGCAATTCCCCATATGGGGCAGTTCTTGCCCTTGCTGGGTCTGAGCACGCTATTTGGATTGGGCACGGCAATGGTGACGCCAACGACAACGGCGATGATAGGAGATCTCGTCAGGGGCAGGGATTTCGGCGCAGCAATGGGAGTATTCGGCAGTTTGTGGGATACGGGCCATGCGTTTGGCCCACTGGCGGCCGGGTTCCTGATCGCTGCACTTGGTTATCGCAGCGGGTTCTTGATCATTGCCGGCATCATCGTTTCCGCTCTTGTGGTGTTCATTTGTGGCGGCCGATCCGGAATTTGCAAAAGTGACTACTATAAGAGAAGGAGGAATTGATCGTATGCGTATTCGCCGTTTGGTGCTGGATGTGGACAAGGCGTTTTCTCGGCCCAGCTTGCTGGATATTGCCGCAGTTGTTGAATCGGTACGAGGTGTAGAGGCGTTTAATATTACCGTAGAGGAGGTGGACCAGGAAACCATCGGCACCCTGATCAACGTGGAAGGCGATAATATCGACTATTCCGGGTTGGTGGCCGCCATAGAGAAAAGCGGGGCTGCCGTGCATGGCATCGAGGAAATCGTGGTGGGGAGTCGCATGGTGGATTTCCGCCCACGGGCAGGCAAATGAGGCAACTGCGGGCGCTCGTATTCCCAGTTGTGCTGGGCCTATCGGACGGCATCTGTACGGCGCTGGTCCTGGCTACGCAAAAAATGCTCCATAGCGGCGGCCTGGGCTGGGATGAGAGCCTGCGCATTGCCTTGGCGACCTGCGCATCAGGCAGTTTGCCGCTCTTTGCCGCGCAATATGCGGAATTGCGTGCGGGTCTGTCGCGGGCGGCCCATCAGCTCAATATGTCATCGCCGCAGCGATTGGTGGCGGGTACGCTGGGACGGGGAGTCCTGCGGGAAGCTTGGGAAATGGCAGCACTGGCGACCCTCAGCAGTTTTGTTGGCGCCAGTATTCCCTTAGCGGTGGCCGTGCTTTTCCACGTCTGGCATTGGTTGCCTCTCCTTGCTGCCAATATCGCCCTGGCAGCCCTCGGTGTGACCTTGGGGGTTTTGGTTCGCGGTTCGCTGCTGCGTTGGGGCGTTGCCTTGATGGTCGTGGGGAATGTACTGGCGGGCGCGGGGTATGGGTTGCGAATCGCCTGAAGGAACGGTGTGGTAGGGGGCGTCTCAGAAAACGGAAAAATCGTACGCTAAGCTGTTCGTCAGCCGTTTTTGACGCGCAGCAGAGCCACAGTCCCGGCGACCATCATTCCTGCGGCCATTCCAAAGCCCAAGACTGGTGAAACCGCCGTCCACACCACGCCCACGGTTGCGCTGGATATGAATTTCGCCGCACCATTCACGGTGCCCAGTACGCCGTAGCTCATTGCCAAGGTATCGGGGTGCACCATTTCTGCGGTTACCGTCGATTCCAGCGCCTCTTGCACCGCTACATAAAGCCCGGCAATGAAGAAGATGCCTGCCAGCAGCGCGATGCTATCAACGGCGAACCAGAATGCCAGCGCCGTGAGAACCGCCGTCAATGCGCCCAACACATAACCGGCAATCAGCACGGTCAGGTGTCCTACACGATCCGCCACCACGCCGATGGGATAAGACACCGCCACCTGAACCACGTTGCGCCAGACGTAGAGCAAACCAGCCACCTGTGCGGCCTGCACCACGCCCAACGATGTGGTTAGCAAGGTGGTGGCGGCCAGGATCAGCAGGCTGTGGGAGAAATCACCGATACCGAAAATGCCGACCGCACTAAGATAACGCTTGAAACGGGCTGGCAAACCGCGCAGCGAACTGAAAAACTTCAGCGCCGGGTTCGGTGAAAACTCTGGATCTTTGACCAGAGTCAGGAAGGCCAGCACGGCCAGCACGCCCGGAATGACCGAGAACCATAGCACAAGGCGGAAAGGCCCGGATGGCCCATCCCAATGCAGCCCTTGTGCCCACCCCAGTAGCGCGACGCCAAGCAACGGCCCGA
>JAJYPA010000066.1 GCA_021795795.1 Pseudomonadota bacterium
TCTGGTTGAATCCGGATCTTCGCAATGGCCCCGTAGACACCCAACAGAGCAAGGCACCCATCGAACAGGCGAAAAAATCCTATGGCATTCTGGATCAGGGCATGATCGGCAGCAGCGTGCATCTGTATGGGACCGAGCAAAGCCGGATTCGGGTGATCGGAGAAGGCATCGAAACCGTGCTGGCATGGCTGCGCATCCAGAGCATGCAGGGCACCCTCACGGAATCCGTCGAGGCGCACGCCTGCCTGGGGACTTCGCAGATCAAAAACTGGTTCGCCCCCACGGACAAACCGGTCTGGCTGCTCCAGGACAATGACCCTGCGGGCATCCAGGCCGCGCAGTTTTTTTCGCAATTGCATCCCGGCACCCGAATTCTCGTCCCCCCGCAAGGCTGCAACGACTTCAACGATTATCTTTTGACTCTGACAAATCCATCGCAAACGAGGAGTGTATCCCCATGTCTATCCTGAAAAAAAAGTTCGGCATCGTATGGCCCGCAAGTCGGACGGCTGCAAGCCTGTCGGCGGTAAGCCTGCCGGCTGTAAGCCTGTCTCTGGTGTTGGCTCTGGCGGGTTGCGCGCCCCACTTGTCTCATCCCGTAGAGGAACCAATGGCGGCGGGATCGATCCCTTCGGTGCTGTTACGGTCCTCGCAACTGGCGGCTCAGGCACAGCAACGGGTGTCCGAAGTGCTGTTTGTACAGACCCATCCACCGGTCGTTGCCATTGCGCCCTCGCATCAGAAAGCCATGCTGGACCGTTTCCATTTCCATTGGGAGGGACCGGTGAACGTGGTGGCGTTTAATCTGGCCACCGCGATGGGTTGGAGCATGGAGTTCGCCAAGCCGCAGCCCACCGTCATGCCTTCGGTATACATCGATCAGCGAGATAGCAATGTGCAGCAGATGGTAGCCGCCATCAACCGTCAGATCATGCCTACCGCCATGCTGCGCGTGAACGCCCGTCAACGCACCCTCATTCTGATTCGACCCACGTCACGGGAAATCCGTAAAAACCCAGCAGTCGCCATCACTCGGGATCCCGAAGTGCCTGGCATGATGGATCATCTTTTGCACCGCCGAGTCGTTTTGCGGCGGGGAAATCTACAATCGCTGATGACACAGATAGGAAAAGTCACTGGCTTTACCGTTACTGTGCATAGCGCCGGCCCCATAAGTGTGCGCGGCGATGGCCTGCCCTGGGGGCAACCAATCACCGTCCTGCGCGCACTCCAGATTCTGGGCGCACAGCCCTATCTTGACATCCGCGTGTTCGCTCCTGCGCGGCACCTATCCGTTAACGCAACTTTTTGAGGATATGCCATGTTTCAAATCATCACTGCGCCCAATTCCATTACGACTCCCCCCGCGATTTCAGCAGCGACGCGTACAGTAGAGCCCAAACCCGTCCTGAAAGGATTCCAGAAGGTATTTACCCATGTTCCGGTACTGGCGCAATACGGGGCAGGTCTGGCGACCACTTGCCATGGTGGCGGTCCCATGAGCCTGTTGCACGCTTTGCATCGACTCCTGCCCTACGGGTGGACGGTCTATACCAAGCCGGGAACCCTGTTGCGTCTGGATACACGCTATTCCTGTCACGGTGTCCAACCTTGGTCGACGTCTCTGCAAACGGCGCTAAAGCGCATGGGTTTTCACGGAGCACTGTACTGGAGATCCAAAATCCTGACCATTTGGGCACCGAACCCCGGCCCCTGGACGGTGAGACACTCATCCCACCTGAATGGGTTTCATGCTGTGGTCTTGAATGCTTCCACGCTATCGAATCCGGCATTAGCGAACCCCAAGACGATGAACGCTCGAACGAAAACCGTTCCGGTGAAGGCCACGACATTGACTATTCAGTCCATCGAAACGCAGACGCAATCGGTAAAACAACGCATTCGCTCCCTGCACTTCACGCCAGTATTCACCCTGAATTCTGGAAACTTGATTTTTAGCGAGTTGCAAAAGTGGGCCAAAACGTCTGGATGGAAGGTAATCTGGCAGGTTCCTGAAGACTGGCAGGTACCGAATACCACGACGTTCAGCGGCGATTTTCAGAAGGCGGTCACCCAGGTGATCCAGGCGCTTTCCGCGAATGGCGCAAATGTCCATGCGGTGTTTCATACGGCGAACAATACCGTGGTGATCAGCGGCGCGGGGGGTGGGGAGTGAAGCCGAAATTAACCGAAGCATTTTCGGGGTGTTCATTAAAAGGAGAAATGTCATGTTGAAGAAAGTCTTGACGAATGACTCTGCCGGTTTGATTTGGGATGCAGCAATATCTATTGCGACAGCAGATTCTCGTGGAGTCAATGGAGATATTTTTGGCTTTGAAGGAAATGATGTCTTTGTTGATTTTTTAACAACGTTGCGTGATGCACACACGTCATTGGTCTGTGCAGTGGAAGATCATTCTATTAATGAACTTGTCGCTGACATGGTATGGGACGCGGCAACGCGGATCATTGTTGCTAAAGCAGCCCCCTATTTATTAGATAGGGGATTAATCTCTGCATTGATTAATCGTCTAAAAAATGGATATTTGGCCGTTATGGCTGGCGACGCCCAGACTGCCCAGACTGCCTGTTCTCATAGCACTGAAGAACTTGCGCGTGAATGATTTTGAAAATCAGGGCCATTTCGTTTGCTGCCTTTTCTGCATCCATACCAGATTTATGAGGGGCTGCAATATGATATTGATTTTGAATCAAAAGCGATTTGCTCAGATCAGCGGCAACTTATTCGATTTCGTAAGACATGGGAGCAACTCCTTGTTCATGTGTAGAGATAAGGGAATATCAATATACCTGATCTGGGTGTCTCCCACCAATTCCATGCGGGAGACAGTGACATGCTCGCCTGCGTAGCCGAAGCCGCGACGGCTTATAACGTCCCCGTCCCCGCCATCGAGCGGGTACTGACGGCGGCTGGTCGTGCCAAAGGCGTCGGTCCTATGGGCATCCCCAAGCAATGGCTACCCATCCTGGGCGCCTATGGATTCTCCGTGGCCTCTGTGCGCAAGAACGGCTGTTGGGGTATAGCGGCGGGCACATGGATTCTGGCCGTGGAGACCAGGTATCAAAAAAGAAACACCGGCCAGAATGCCCACTACAATGTCACCATTTATCCCTCGCAACTCGGCAACGTGCCACAACAGGATGTGCGCTGGGCCAATGCGGCGGCATCGCAGACCCAGGTTCCCGCTGCATTGATTTTGGCGGTGGCGGCCCAGGAATCCGGATTCAATCCAGGCGACGTGTCTCCAAAAGGCGCACAGGGATTGATGCAGTTCATGCCGGGTACCTGGGCGCGTTATGGACACGGCAGCCCATTCAACCCGAAAGAGGCCATCTTCGCAGGTGCCGCGTACCTACGGCATCTGGCGCTGAAACTCGGAAGCTGGCCATTAGCGATCGCAGGTTACAACGCGGGAGGCCAAGCGGTGATCAACGCGGGATACCGGATTCCGCCTTTTCAGGAGACTCAGAATTATGTACCTGCGGTACTGGCGCACTATGACAAATTGGCGGGCATTCAATGAGACAGCCCATAATGATGCTTAACCGAAAACTGGATATTCCCAATCAGATGTCTATGGAAGCAAGCTGCTTCACAAGCTGTCATATTTTGTGGTTGGTTAGCCAGTGTGGACGGTATTCCATACGCAAGGTAACCCGTCTCAATACTGTTTGTTGCGTCAACAATGGATTGCGTTGTGTCACCTTCACAAGTTTGCATGCAAAACACGATGGATGCCTCTTGGTCATCCATCGACATCTCCGACGTTGGAATGCTGTACTTCCATATGAAATAGCCGGATATGGACAAGAAAATGATAACCATCGGCAATCTGATGGTGGGGTTGCCCATGGCCCAACGGAGAAGCCAGGCAATCAGCTTCCACATGGATCATATCCAGAATGGATGGCATGGGTTTTTCTTGTCCGCGCTGCAGTGATGGCGTTTTTATTTATGGACAGTGGACTTTACCTGTTTCGTCACCTTTATGCCTTTGTAGGGCTACAGGTGATGCCAGTTGTACAAAACGCTGCCATTCGTTGGGATATCTGTGCTTATCAACACGGGCCTATCGTGGTGACGGGCCTCTTCCCCCTGATAACCGGTTTTTTGCTGCTTTTTATACAGGCATCGCCATGGCTTTGCGGTTTCGGCACAGCCTCTTTCATTGTGTGGACATTTTATCGCATTACCGTCCGCATTGGAAAACTGCCCCCATGGTCGGACTATCCGCAGATTTTCAGACTGCGAGACAAGCCATGATCCGCATGATCGATCGCGCGCTACTTCTGGTCCTGCTGGCGGTTCTGGCCGGGTTGGCTGCGCACATCCTGTCGCTGACGGTGGGCGCGGTGCTGACGATGTCCATGACGCCGGTCGCGGATGCGCTGGATCACGTTTTGAGGATTACCGCCATTGGGAGGAGGGGATGAATTCGCACGACCGGCACGTCGCCATCGTGGATCGCGCCGCGGACTACGCCGATTTCGATGGGTTGAGGATCCTGGTGCCCAGCGGGGTGTACACCCCTACGAATGGTCCATCACACGGTTGCGGCACCAAGGGATTGAGACGAAAAAACATCAGGCGTCGCAGGGGCAACGCAACGAGTGGTGATGAAGCATGAAACCGTGCGGCACCAAGGGATTGAGACGAAAAAAACCGGCATCTCTTCGGGAAGGGGAAGGAGATGGGCATGAGACAGCGGCACCATAGAAAGGGTGGGGCATTTTCCCCATCAAGGAGAATTTAGTGAAGCCGTATCGCCTGGAACCTATCGTGGACCTGCTCACCGGCGACGTCGTTGGCCAGGAGCTGCTGGCGGGGGAAAAATATTGTCCTTCCTGGAGCGAAGCGGAGTGGCGGGACTGGTATGCCTTTCTTGCAGAAGAAATCCCCTTGTTGCTGACCAACCTGCACTCTTTCCAGGGGCAGCCCCTTGCAGAGTGCCAACCCGGACTGCTTTTTTTAAACCTGGATGGTCATCAGTTACTGGACCAGGAGATTATCGGGAATGTTCATACCCTGAAGGATCATGCGGAACGCATCGTCATCGAATGGACCGAGCAACGTTTCCGCGACGAAACCATGCCGGACGTCATGGTGGCGCTCAATGACTTGAAAGGGATGGGATTCAGGGTTGCCATCGACGACATCGGCGCTGGGCATGGGGTGGATGGCCTGGGTCGGGCTGGAGTCGTCAAGGCCCACTTCTGCAAGATCGACGGTCCCTACTTCCAGGGGAGTCGCGAAAAGGGACCGGAATATCTGCGCGATCTTTGCCGGCATCTGTCCTTCGACGGTACCCGGGTGGTGGTGGAATGGATCGAGACGGAAGCGGACTACCGGTTGGCGTTGGCCGCCGGAGCGCATCTGGGGCAGGGATTCTTTTGGAAGCACAAATCACTGGCGGGTCCTGTGGACAGCACTGACTCGCAACCGGCAGGCCCGCAGCCGGCAGGCTTGCCATGTGCCCTCGTTGAGGAAAAAGGAGCAGAAGGCTGATGCATGACAATACACAAGATAACCAGCAATTCATTGATGCCGCTCGCGAGCGCGGCGAAGACACCTTCATGTACATGGATGCCAAAAGCGGTGAATGCCTGCTGGTCTCCGGCGGTACGGCCAGCATCCAACTGTTGGGCGAGATAATCAACGATTACGAGATGGTCTGCGAAGTCGTGGAAACCATCGATACGGAATTGCTTGAACGGTGGCGGCGCGAGACCTCTGCATCGTCTGAACAGCATGGCGCATTGACGCCGGAAAATATTAACCGCATCGAGGAAAATGAACATGCGCATTAAGAACGCTCTGAAAATCGCCATCGCTGCAGTCATCCTGCCGTTTATGGCGGGCTGCGCCACTTTTCATCAAAACCAGGCGTTGACACATCATGCCGAGCAAAAAATCTCCGCAGCCCGCCTTCCCGCCTCGAAGCCCGTGGTACAGACGGTAAACACGCCTTTTCTCCTGGGGAATGCGGTGAAGATTCAACAAGTTTTGCCCGGTGTTTTCAGCAAAGATATCCACCTCGCATCGATTTCACCATCTACCCTGTCCGGGATCGCCGCTGACATCAGTACCGCCACGGGGATGGTTGTGCATGTGGAATCGGGCAATATCCAGCGTGGTTTCCTGTCCGGCGGTCCGACATTGCCTCCTTTGCCAGGCGAAACCGGTGGTGGCATTTCACTGTCCGGTTCATCAGATCATTCGCTCTCCGGTATTTTGCCCTGGTCCGGCACCCTCAAAGGACTGCTCGACGCGATTACCGCTCGGCGGCGGGTCTTCTGGAAATACCACAACGGCGAAATCGCCCTTTTTCGTACCGAATCCAAAACATTTTCCATCCCCGCGCTCGACTGGAACGGGCAGCTCCATGGCAGCATCTCCTCCACCAGTGGCGGGCAGAGCGCGACGATGGGGCAAAGCCAGGGTCAGCAGGGCAATGGAACCATGTCGATCACCAACTCCTCCGCCGTGAACGTGTGGAAAGGATTGACCAAGGTAGTGCAGACCGTGGCCGGACCGGGAGCGCAGGTCATCTCGGATTCATCCATCGGAGACGTGACCGTGACCGGCACGCCTCCGCAACTGGAGCGTGTAGCGCATTGGGTGCATGTGGTCGGACGGCAAATGACCAGGCAGGTGGCCGTAACCATCCGCGTGTACAACGTTCAGGTGAACAATGAACAGAATTACGGCGTCAATCTGTCCGGCGCGTTTAACCAGATTGCCAACCGATACGGCATGTCGTTTCAAGGCGGCAGCATTCCCGCCATAACCGGAAGCGCCACGCCATCCGTCATTGGCGCAGGCGTCGGCGCGGTGGGAATACTGAGTCAAATCAATCCGGATTTTCCGGCAAACAACCCCTATAGCGTCAATCCGTATACCAATGGACAGTCCGCCAATCTGCCCAATAACGCGGGTAACGGACAGTTTAGCGGTTCATCGGTGACCTTCCAGGCATTGGCTACCCTGGGCAACACGACGCAAGCCTATAGCCAGTCCGCAGTCACGCTGAACGGACAGCCCGCGCCCATTCAGGTGGCGAAGCAGATCACCTACCTGGCGTCCAGCACTTCCACCCTGGCAGCCAATGTCGGGGCGAGTTCCACGCTGACGCCAGGTCAGGTCACGACGGGCTTCACGGCCAACATCCTGCCACGCATCCATGGCGATCATGTCTTGCTGGGCATCAACATGAACCTCTCTGATCTGCTCGCCCTCAACACGATTACCAGCGGTGCATCCAGCATCCAGGCTCCGGAAGTGTTCACGGATGCCTTTTTCAAATCGGTATCCCTGAAGTCCGGCGAAACCCTGGTGCTGGATAGCTATGCGAACAGCACCGGCGACACGACACACAACGGGACGGGCAGCCCTTATGTTCCACTGCTGGGCGGCGGAGCCGACGCCACCCACAGCAAAAACATGATTGTAATCACGATCACCGCACGGATTCTTTAAGGTGAAGACCATCATGAGCCATTTGCTAAAAAAGGAATCAAACATGCGCAAGTCCAGCCACTTCATCCGTAGGATGGTCCTGGTTTCCCTGGTGGCGGTAACACCGGCGTCCGCATGGGCCTTTTCCCTGTCGATCCCCGGAATGTCCATGTCATCCACCAAAGCGGTCGCCCCGAAAGAACCCACTCCGGCGACGCCCCCTAATGTCCATCCCGTCGCGGCGACGGACGTTTCCGTGCCGGCGGCGCTGATGCCCAAGGCTCCCGTCGCATCGTCACCCTCCACCGTACCAGCGGCCAGCCTGTTGAAATTCCGTCAGGAAGCGCAATACGCCAGCCAGAGCCAGGCGCTGGAAAACCATATTCGCATTCTGAAACAGGAGGTCCAGGAAGCGAAATTGAAGGCGGAGATGCTAAAGATTCTGCACCGCACCGGGAAAACACCATCCCCCCTGGAAAAAATCGCCAGCAAACCGGGAAACTACGTGCAAAAGGTGGAGGGCTTCAATGGCCGTTGGCACGCCCTGATGACCTTGGATGGTCATCGTTTCTGGGTTCAACCGGGATCCAATACCCCCCTGGGCGCAGTGCTCTCCATATCGGATAGCGGGGTCGTCTTGCGCACGATCCACGGCGCGGTCCAGATCGGGTTGGGCGATGGACAGGGTAACGCCCGTCCGGTGGTGATTCTCCCCAAGAAAAACGCGCCACGCCACGCGCGGTCCGTGCGCGCACCAGCGCATGACGCCGTCAAGTCCAAACCGGTGGTACCGTCGGTGGCAACACCACACGCGCCGCCTTCCGCGACCACGCTGATCAGGTAGCCTGGATATGGAATTAAAAGATTGCATCATCGGCATGAAATGGTACGCCGCAACGGATAATCCGGGAAAGACGGCGCGCCAGACCCTGATCAAAAACCATAAACGCGAATCCACCTGGGTCCTTTGCCAAAACAAAAAGCCATCCAAGGGCCAATATGCCAACGCATCAGCTTTCGCCCTGGCGGATACCCGCATGAAAGGCCGGGTTTCCGCAGCCGCAGCCTTCGCGCAAGCGGTCCCCAATGGGATCCTCGCGGAAATCCTGCCGGATACCTATGTATGGGTGGCCGCATCGTCTCATGGATTGCCGATCGTGGGATTCGATCAGAAGCACTCCCTGGACGACGCGAAGGCGGTGGTTCAGCAGTTTCTGGATAGCGGTCATGTGGCACCGGATACGGTTTTTGTCCCGGAAGGCTTTCCCCAGTGGAAAGCCGAACACCAAGCATTTACATTCGCCACATTGACGGCATCGGTTTCTCCCAACACCGGCAATACTTTTCGCGGCATGGAGCGAGGCGTTCATCCGCTGGTGTGGACCGCTGGCGGATTGGCAGGTCTATTGGTGATGGGCGCCGTCGGGGCATGGTGGTGGCAAGAGCGGGAAATCGCCGACCAGCGCGCGGACGAGGCGGCCATGCTTGCCAGAACACGTGCAGCTGATGCGATCGATCAGCAAAATGCGCTGCGACATGCGGCGATCCGCAAGGCGTTGATCCTATACCAAACCGCCATGGGCCGATTGCAGAACGCATGGCGTAACGGTTTTTCCGTAGCGCACGCCGAATCCGTGGCGGCAAGAATATCCCGCCTGGCGCCCGCATGGGGCTGGCGTCCCGTGACCGTTCTGGCACATGGCCCATTGCTGCAAGTACGCTGGGCAGCCACCATGCCATCACCGGATTATCCGGATTTTGTCAGGGATCTGCGCAGCCAGGGGTGGGGAATGGAACCCAATGCGTATTTTACCCGAATCAGCAGCAGCATCCGTCTGCCTCACCGTTCAGATCCTCTCAGGGTGAATCCGGGAATTCCGATGTTCGGATACTGGCTCAACAGTCTGCCGGTAAGCTGGAAACCGGCACAAACCACGAGGTTTTCGCCATTGCCCTACCAGGAACTGGATTACACGATTTCCGGATCCGGCTTCGCCAATCTGGCCATGGCGCTACATCTGCTCTCCGCCATTTCCGGCGTTCAGGTGTCTTCCCTGAAAGTGCGTCAGTCGGGTTGGTCTTTGCGAATCGCCCTTTTCGAACAGGCAAACGCGTCACCTGTTTTCAGCGCAAAGCGCAACGGGAGGATACGACCATGACCGTATTGATCGAACATATTGGGGAATTGCCTGTTTTCGAGAAGGAACACGAAGACCGGCGCATGGATAAAAACATGCGGCAATGGTTATTGCCACTGGTGCTGCGCGGGGATAAGGAAATGGTCCTGCTATACGATCGTGAACACCCCGAATGGAGCATCAATGCGGTTTACGCCGTTGCGCAGGAAATGCGGGACGCAGGCTGGAAAGTGGACATGAATCCCGCCGCCAAAGTGGTGATTTCCGATATCCGACATGGAAAGAAGCGTGAGGATAGCAAGATTTCCATTGAGCGGGACTCCATTTACAAGGAGGAATTCACCCACATTCTGGTAACCGCCATCGAGCGCGACGCATCCGATATCCATATCGAGGTTCGACTGGATAGTGCGGACGTGCGGCTGTCCATTCCGGGTGGCAAAACCAGCATCAAGAAGCTCACGCCCAGTTTCGCCTCCAGCATGGTGCGCTATCTCTATCAATGGCAAGGCAGTGGCAGCAAGGGTTCCGCCGAGGGTTACTACAAGGGGGACATCGAACCGCAAAGGGCACGTATGGAATTCCCCACGCCGCGAGGTACGGCGGAATTGCGCGTGCAGATCACGCCGGTTTTCCCGGAAGGCGGTATCGACATGGTGACGCGCATTCTGCTAGTGCGTTCCGCAAGTTACTACCAGAAATTGTCCGTGGCACGATCTCTGGATGATCTGGGCTACCTGCCGGAAGATCAGAAAAACATCTGGATGGCGGTCAATCTGCCCAACGGATTGCTTTTACTGGTAGGCGTGGTGAACAGCGGCAAATCCACCACGGTCGCCAATTTGCTGCGTGCCTTGATCCATCGCACGAAGCAACGCATCAAGGTGGTCACTTTGGAGGATCCCGCAGAAACCGAGATCATCGGCGCATCACAGATTACCGTGGAAAAAATGCGGCTGGGACTGGAAAAATCCGGCGTGACGGAAAACCTGGATAGCCGCATGTACGCCGAAGGCATCAAAATCGCTCTGCGCATGGACATGGACAAGCTGTTCATCGGGGAAATACGGGGCGCGGAAATGGCCAGCCCGCTCACCGACGTCATACGTTCCGGTCACTATACCTTTGCCACCCTGCACGCGGGATCCGCCGTGGAGGCCTTTGGCCGGCTGTGGAATCTGGGCCTCGACATCACCGACCTGGCATCTCCCTCTTTCGTCAACCTCATCGTCTATCAAAAGCTGGTGAGCGCGCTGTGCCCGCATTGCAAGGTGCGTGACGACACTTTTCCGGAAGAGCTGGAACCGCATCGTCAGGACATTTTGCGCTGGTATGCGCATCAAGGCGTTGCGCCGGACTTTTATCGCCGCAACGCCGCTGGCTGCGAGCACCCCAAATGCAATGGCGGCGTTTCCTCCCGCAAGCTCATCGCGGAGACTTTTTTCGTGACCGACGCGCTACGGGAAGTTCTGCTGGAACGCAATCTGATCCGGTTGCGGCAAGCATGGATCACTGGTGGCGGGCGGCCCGTGGCGCACCATGGATTGATCCGGGTGGGGTCAGGCGAGGTGGACATGCAGGATTTGATTCTGGAAGGCGTGCGCTGGCCGGATTTGCTGGAGTGGGTGCATTATGCGCGCTGAGATCAACAAGCAGGATGGGCGATTCACCCTCTGGTTCGCCCGCATGTTTTTCTCCCTGGACGAACGAATCAGCTTTTTCGACCGTCTGGCGGATCTGCTGGATGCGAATTTTTCCTTGCGCGGAGCGCTGGAAGCCTATTACCAGGGTTTTTCGCAGAAACTCAAAAAAGATGATTCTCGCCTGGTCTTTTTGCGGGACGTGCTGGGCAGCCTCGCTGCGGGTGACAGCTTTTCCGTCGCGCTATCTCCTTGGGTCGGGTCCGCCGAACGCATCTTGCTGGAGGCGGGAGAAAAATCAGGATCGCTGGGACAATCCTTACGATCCTGTGGCAACGTGGCGAAAAACGCCAGGGACATCCGTCAAGCCATCCGCGCGAGCCTGATCAATCCGGCCATCAATGGTGCGTTTTTTATTGGGACGGCTATTTATTACGCGGTGGCCCTGATGCCGGGGCTGGCGAAAATGTCCGATCCGGGTAAGTGGACCGGGCTGCTGTACCTCTGGTATGTCATCAGCGAGTGGCTTCGTGCCTATAGTCTGGCCGCCGGCCTCTTTTTCGTGGTGTTCACCCTTGCGGCGCGGTTTTCCATGTCGCGGCTTCGCCCGGGCCATTTGCGGGATTTGCTGGACAAGTTTCCACCCTGGAATATTTATCTTCGCATTCAGGGGGCCGTGATCCTCACCAGCATCGCCGCCATGCTCAAGAGCGGCATGACCATGCGCGCCACGCTGGAGCGCATCCAGTCGCAATCCTCTCCCTATCTCGCCGACAAGATGGATCAGATGATTAGCCGTCTCGCCGGAGAAAACGCCAGCCAGGGTGAAATCGCCGAGGTCTTCGACGTGAATCTGCTGGCGCCCGAGGAAGTCGTGGAGATCGGTATCTATGCGCAAACAAAAACGCTTTCGGAATCATTGACCGCGCTGGCCGACCACAATACCCGGACCACGATGAAGTGGATCGAATCCCGCATCGAAGGGGTGGGTTTCTTCATCGATATGCTTGCCGCGGCCTATACGACCATTTCCCTCCTGGCATTGATGGGCCTGGCACAGGTCCTGGGAGGTGGCGCCATGTGAACCGTCGCGGAAAAAAAGCGGCATCCAGGTTAGTGGTGGGGCCAGGAATTCCGGCACCATCCGGCATGGAACAGACCAAAGCAACAGCCCTTGGCAGGGTGTAACCCCGTTGTCCATTTTTAACTGAACGTTAAAGGAGTAATACCATGAAGGTGAATACCATTTTGAAGGCGGTTCAGCAGGCGATTTTCCCCACGGTGCCCCAGGTTTCCGCCACGGATCTTTCGCCCGCGCAATGGAACCAGGAGAACCTGTCCCAGTCCGGCATCAGTCTGCGCAATACGCTGTTGGCCTCGCTGATCACGGCCATCGGTTTCGCGGCGGCGATTGGCGTGGCTTATATGTTGACCAATCAGACCAAAGCCAGCAACGCGGGCATGGATGCGCAATCGGTGGTGACCGGACTGACCAATGCCTACGGAGGCAGCGGCGGGTTTCCCGCGACGGTGGATTTTCAGACCCTGGCACAGGAAGGCAACTTCCCCAACGACGGCACGCCTTCCGCAGGCGCCACGGCCACCTTTGAGTGGGGCACCGTGACCTATGGCGGCAATACCGGGGCCAATGGCAATACCGGGGCGCACTTCAGCATGACCCTGGCGCCCAACACGCCCAGTTCCTGTGTCGCCATGGCCAACGCGCTCGCCGGCATGGCGGAAAAGTTGACCGTCAACGGAAGTACGGTCATTGCGCCGAATACCGTATCCCTGCAGTCCAGTATTCCCACCTTCTGCGGGACTGGCACGGGCGGCATCGTGTTTTATGGTGGCTGATCCGAAGGATTTGGATCAGTCGTCGGGGGCAGGCCAGATGGGTCTGTCCCTGACTTCCATGCTCATGGCGCTGTTTATCGTGAGCCTGCTGATCACCGGCGTCATGCGCATGGGAAACCGACTGGAAAGAACCCAGCAACAGCAGCTACTCGCCCAGGAATATCAGATGCTGGGCGGGAATCTGGATAGCGCCGACGTGGTCGCTGGCACGCCGGCGCAATGGGCGGGACAAGGGTTGGTTCCCCAGGAAATGGTTTCGGCGGCAACCGGAGGCTTTCATCCGGATGTTTTTGGCAACACGCCGAAAGTGATTTTTACGACGGTCGCTCCGGTGGTGTACTCCAGCGCCTCCGTTCCGGCTGAATGGGTCAATCAACTGGCGACCATTCAGAACATGGGGATATCGGTCAACGGGCAAACCTTGCAGGGCGGGGTGTCCACGAGCGGGGCATGGTCGGCGCCTTTACCGGCGGGGACGGCAACCCCCGCGGCTGGCGAAGTGATTTACGGGTGGTATGGTAATTGACGTATACAGCCGAACATTCGGCGAGGAAGGGCGACATGGCATCAAGTATCATTCTAGGCGCAGCGATGGGAGCGTCGATATTGGCGGGACTGTCTGGAATATCCAGTTTCCAGACGCAAAAAGAAGCGGACGGACAGATGGATGCGCAAGCGGCCGAAATGGCGGCTCTGCCTGTGTCAACCTCCACCAATCAGCCCATGATGTTTACCGCCGCGATGGGGAAAGCCGCCGGTGGCGGAGGCGTGGGCAACGTACCATTCTCCCTGACAGGCACAGCTTCAGCGACAGGTACCGGCGCTACGGTCACCACGAATAGCGCCGGTGGCCAACCCGCCACAACGGCTCCGGCCACCACCTCGAATAGCGGCGGCGGGGGTCAACCAGGGTCTGCCAGCGGTGGTGGCCATCGCCAGGGTGCGGCCACCACGAATAGCGGTGGTAGCCAACCTGCCACAACGGCCCCGACCGCCACCACAAATGGCGGTAGTCAACCGGGGGCTGGCGGTGGTGGTCATCGCCATCCGGCCCCGTAGTCATTAACCATGGCATCCTTGAGAAGCGCCCTGCTGGCGGCGGCTATCGGCGGTATGACGCTGGTTGCGGCGGCGACATACCTGGAAAGGCAGGCTGGCCAAAAAATCATCGCCGCCGTGGGCGAGCAGGAATTGACGCTGGCAGCCGCCGCGCAAACGTATGTGAAAAACGATGCCCAGGCTGCGGGAGGCATAGTCGATATCGGCACTCTTTCGTTGACCAACGGGCAATACGGCGCGTTGCCAGCGAGCGTGTTGTCCAGCAATAACCTGGTGTCCACAGACTATACGGGCAACCTCGCCAACGGCGGCCAGCCGACCATCGTGTTGCGTAACGAGTACGGCGGCATCGCCATCGTGGTGGCCGATTCCGTGAGCGAACCGGATGACACGGCCTACGCGTTTCTGGAACAAAGCGCGTATCTGGGAAAGGGCACACCCAACGGTGGACTGTTCGCCCTGGGGGGCATGTTTCAGGGCCTGCTGTCCGATTACGGCCTGGCGCCCCCCAATAATGGAGCGACGTTTATTCCATTGGCCGTTAGTTGGGTGTCCTCGCAAGATATTTCGTAATCATCCAGATACTTCTTGCCTTTTTAAGGAGAAACATCGATGACGATCCAGAGCGATCATTCCAGAACCTCCGCAGGTGATCAGCACCCGTGCCGAAATGAACGGGGCGGCATTCGTGAAGCCATGCTCATGGTGCTCATCCTGGGAACGGTGATCACCTATGCGGTGACTCATGAACCGGAAATCAATGCGCAACTGAATACGGAAAACCAGGATGCCGCGGCGTTTCAGATGAAATATCTGTCCGGGTGGCACATGATGCAAGCGATCCAGAAACAGTATCCGTTGGCGTTCGATCAGGTGGCCATCAACGCGGCGCAACAGGGCATTTCCTTCAACGCTTGCGCGGAAACCGCCTCCTGCGCCGATGCGTTCAACGCGGGAAGCGACCAGAACGTTCCGACGGCCAACATTCCCGGAGGATCCGCCAATCTGGCGATAAACGGGGTGAACATGCAGCATTACTCCGGCGTCACCTGGACCAAATTTGGCAAACCATGGAATCCGGAGGTGTTCGGATCGGTGCTGCCGGTCTGGAGCGTCACGGATTCCATGCAGGCGAATCCGCCTATTGGCTTCTGGTTCGCCTTCGCGGAATCGCCGCGTGGGCACGCCGTGTCTCTCAAGGATTTCTACGCTTACAAGGAGCAGGTACTCGAAGGGTTGCCGATTCGCATGTTCAGCGGCCAGCCGAACGCGCTCGCAGTCGGTGCCATTCTGGACGTGAGCCCCACCCCCAATGGCGGATACAACGCTCCGGTTCCAGGAGATAACGACGCATTCACCACCGACACCACGGGCCAGGGTGGGCAACCTGCCTGGACGACATTCGACGACCATTTGACCTATCCGATGACGGGAACCTCTCCGGCACTGAATATTCCATCGCTGTATGGGCTTTCGCCGTCCGTCGCCGGCACATGGTCGCCGATCATGCCCAATCAGGAACCCAATGGAGCGACACAGGCGACCGACGGCAATATCCTGCTGGCGTATCCTCATCAGTCCATAGGGGTGCCCTACGGATATTTCCTGCCCGCCATCATGGGGGTTCTGAGCAAGGGGGCGCCCTCCGGTCTGGCGCTGGCCTCGAAAACGCAAGCCGGTACGACCACCACGGCCTGTCCGGCAGGGCAAACCGGCAGCATCACCAATCAAACATCCACGACATGGCAACTGCAGACCACGGGCAATGTCGCCACTCCCCCGCAATGGGTGCAAGTCGCGCAAATCATCACGCAGGCGCAGAACACCTGCGTTGCGGCTACCGGCGGGACAGGGACCGGGACCGGGGGCGGCGGCACGGTCACCCCGACCTGCACAGGTAGCGCGCCCGTCTGTAACGCCGGACAGACCACGATTACTCCTGCGGTCTGTACCGCGACCGGCTGGTCATCGCCGGTATGTGGCTGCACGACCGCGCCGCCCTCGCCCGTCTGTTACGCCAATCAGGTGGAAACCGCATTGCCCGTCGAGAACACCAGTAATTGTTCCTGGACGACATCCTGCACGACAGCCACCTTCGCCAATACCGCAACGGCCACTCCCGGAACCGCCGAGTCCTGCACGACCGGCGAGACCCTCTACAACGGCTATTGCGTGGCGAGTAACGCGTATGTGGCCAACGGCTATGGAGATTTGGGTCTCGGATACACGACCTTGAATCTCTACAACGCCGTTTATAGCCCAAACGCCAATGGGCAATACGCCTGGTCCGGCAACATCGGGATCCAGATCGGCGGCGGTACGGCCTTGCAGTATGGATCCCTCAACGCCGCGTTTCTGAACACCCCCGCGTCGTCCGGAACCGTCACGATCAGCAACAGCGAAACCGCAGTGGGTCCGCTCGGCTTGTCGATGCTGTCCGGATCCGGCGGCGGCACTTTCAACAACGCGTATGAGACGCCCGCCCAAATCGCCGCGAATGGAGACAGCGAGGTTCTCAGTGTGATCCTGGGAGGCGGACCGAGCGCGTTTTCCGGCGCGGCCCCCGGCACGAACGTCACGCTGACGGGAACCAGCGCGAACGGAACGACCTACTCTCGTGAATTGTATAATGGGCCTACGACTGGACCCACCACGGCCGCCCTCTATTTCAACAATTCCGGGTTTTATGTGTTCGAGCAGAATCCGGGAGCTTGCGGCAGCATTTATACCGGCGCGGCGGCATCCGGCAATCTCTTTGTTTCCGGAACCCCCACCACCGGCGCGACCATTCTGGGCGGCCAGGGGTGCAACGCGGTGGCCGGGGGCGGGTGCATTCCCGGTCCGAACGGACAATGCACCAACAGCTACAACGCCGTCGTGGCGCAACTGACGACCGACATTTGCACGGGAACCAACACGACGACCCATCCGGCGGCCGGGACGAGCGCGTGCACGACGATCGTGGACGCTAAAGCGGGACCGGAATCGAGTTATACGACGCCTAACGCCAACGGGGGCGGCGCTCCATGACGCGGACGTCGGCGGCGGGATGCTGGAAAGAGGCGGACTCCGGGGCGGGGCGGCCAATGCGTGAACGGAGAATTTGACAATCTGGCCAGCGTTTGCGATACTTATATCGCACGCAGATAACGGAGGCCCTCATGCCTATTTCTTTACGATTACCGGAAGACGTGGAAGCCCGGCTGAATGATTTGGCCGCACGGACCGGGCGCAGCAAAACTTTTTACGCTATCGAAGCCATTCGTGAACACATTGACGACCTGGAGGATTTGTATCTGGCGGAGCAGCGCCTGATCGATCTTCGCGCCGGCAGAAGCAGAACTTATACGCTGGAGGAAGTGGAGCGCGATCTTGGTCTGGCGGATTGAGTTCGACGACAAAGCCAAGAAGGACTTGGCAACATTGGACAAGGCCATTGCCAAGCGCATTACGACTTTTCTGCGTGAGCGTGTGGCCAAGCTCGACGACCCGCGCGGCATTGGCGATGCGCTCAAAGGTTCCAGGCTGGGAGCCTTCTGGAAGTACCGTGTCGGCGATTACCGGGTCATCGCCAGCATCGAGGACGGCGCTTTGCGCATTCTCGTCGTGAGGATCGGCAATCGCAAGGAGGTGTACCGGTGACAGGCGGTGCTGACCCCTCTGGACGCGGCTTTGAAAATCACGCGGACGTTATTTTCGTTACACGTTGAACGATCTTTGCGCGCAAGGGAATAAACCATGTCACAGACCGATCTGGTTTTGTTTTTGTTGGGGTTGTGGGTGTATATCGTTTTGCTGGAACTGGCAAAACCTTCTCCTGTAGCCTATTCGATGGGCTTTTTTGATTCCTGTTTCGGTGACGCGCGCAAGGATCCGGCAGCGGGAAAGATTCCCGCTCCTCTCAATGCCGTGGCGGCCGGATATGTCGCGGCGGTGTATGGAGATGTCCATCTTCCGCGCTGGCTGCGTCGCACACAGGCGATGATCACGGCGCTTTGGGTGATCGGGTTGTATGCGTTCCTGTTCGGCGCGCTGGTGGCAGGCTCTGGAGGCTGGAATCCCGTGCTGTCGTTCATGTTCATAGGCTGGCTGGTTTTCTTCCTGATTTCCGGATTGCTGTGGCTGGTTACCGCAAGGCTGACGCTGCGAAATGGCATTCTTTTATGGCGCAGGCCAAGGGCAATGGATGCTTTGCGGAAAATCCAGTCTTCCACGGAATGGCCGAAACTGATTCGCCTGCTGCAATCCATGTCGCCCGAGTATCCCGTCTGGTGGCCCTATTCGCAGGGAAGAGGGACTCTTTTCCGTCAGACATGGAAAATATTGCGGCTTGCCGTGCCCATCGCCATGGGAGTGGTAGCCTTTTTCCATACAGGCCACCACTGGGTTCCTGGTTCACATCGGACATGGTTGGGAAAACTGCTGATGGTGTTGGCGTTCGCGGTGGAGTGGACCATGCTGGCGGTCTGTCTGGTGCATTGGGGGGACTGGGAAGGTGCGAAAATGTCGACCAATGATACGCTTCCCTTGCACATTCTGCTCAAAGACGTTCAAGACTTGCGGATCTAACGGCAATGGAACCAGAGGATTTGACGTCCGCGACAAGTTAGGCTAAACTAAGCCTATCAGTACCAAGAGGGGATCAATCGCATGACCGAAATGGTGAACGTGTTTGACATGAAGACGCACATGTCGAAGCATCTGGACCGGTTGGAACGTGGAGAAGTGGATGCGTTGATCGTGGCGCGGGCGGGGAAGCCCGTGGCGCGGCTCACGCTGGAAGGCAAGGGCCGTCCGCTGCGGATCGGTTGCGCGGATGGACGGTACGCCATCCCAGACGACTTCGACGCGCCGGACGCCGAAATCGAGCGCATGTTCGCCGGCGACGAGGAAGCCCTCTGATGCGCCTGCTGTTGGACACCCATGTGGCCCTGTGGGCGGTGTACCGGTCCGAAAGGCTTTCCGGCGCGGCCCGCGTCTTGCTGGAGGACCCCGCGTCCGAGGTGTATTTCAGCGTGTTGTCCCTGTGGGAAATCGCCATCAAGCGCGCGAAGCGCCCGGAACAGTTGCCGGACGCGGAAACCGCCCGCCGCGACTTCCTGGATGCGGGGATCAAGGAATGGCCATTGCACGGCGACGTGTTTCCCCGATTGGAGTCCTTGCCCATGTTGCACAAGGACCCCTTTGACCGCCTGCTGGTGGCGACCGCCTTCACGGAGCCCATGCGGCTGGTGACGGCGGATAAAACCGTAGGCCGATACGATGAGGGTGGTAAACTGGTGTTGGTGATATAGCATTTCGCATTTTCCTTGCTATTTTCGTGGAGGTTTTGAGATGAAGAACAATACATTGAAGCCGTTGATTTTCGCCATCGCAACCGCCCTGTCGCCCGCTATGGCGCAGGCCGCCGTGACCGCCACGCAGTTGCCGGGGGATGGTACGGCTCTCTACGGGTCGGCCACCGCCACCGTGAGCGGCGCGTCTTTGACGGTCAATGTGACCGGGGAGGACAGCGCCGGGAGCACCATCATCACCTGGGGGAGTTCTGGCGGTACCCTGAATCCCAATGCCGCCACGGGTGGATTCAATATCGGCTCCCAGGCGTCCGTGACCTTTACGACCAGCCTCACCAATAACCCCTTCGTGCTGAACATCGACACCACCGCCAACCCCACCGAGATCGCCGGTACACTGACCGAGCAGAACGGCATCGGGCTGGGCGTCGCCAACGCCAACGGCATCATCGTGGACGGGACGGCGGTCATTAATGCGCCGACCGGGCTGGGCCTGCTGAATCAGGGCTACAGTAGTGGAGACTTGGCGCTTCAATCCGCATCCAAGGCTTTGGTTTTTGACTTCGCCAACGCTACCGGGGGCGTGACCATCGCCACGGGCGCCACCATCAACGCGGACGGCTACGTCATGGTGGCCGGCGCGGGTACCGTCAACATCGACGCGCCCATGGTCAACAACGGGCCGAACATCAACACCACCCATATCTATGCGACCGACACGGTGAACATCAACGCGCCGGTGACGGACGACGGGAATGATCCGTCTTTTTATCCGGTTGGTTTCGTCGCGCCCAATATCAACATCAACGCGCCTGTCACGGTTGATGCGCCTGCAAGCGGCGGCGGGGCCGGAACTATTGGAGTTTCTGCATACAACCTGACCGCTCCCGCCAACGGCGTGGTCACGGCCAATCTGAATATCGGCAGCACCGGATCGCTTACGGCTGGGCAAATCAAGATCGGCGGCGGTCTTTATGGCGCGTTCGAATCCAGCAATAACGACAGCAGTCTCATTAACATCACCGACAACGGCGCGATGACGGTTCCGAACACGGGCGGGACCATCATCCTGGGCGGCGGCACCTACATCAACGACAACGCCAGCGACCCGGTGCTCCAGAACGGCACCCAGGGCTTGCCCGCCGGGGCGCAATTCAACGCCATCGGCACCATTTCCGGGTCCGGGATGATCTCCGCCGACAACATCTGGATGCTGAATCAGGTGGGATCGGTGAACGACATCTCGACCGGGCAGATCCTCGCCAACGGATTCAAGATCGTGGCTGGACCGTCTGGCACCGCGAACATCATCGTCGCCCCCGGCATGGCTTCCGATTCCGGCATCAATCTGGCCATCACCGGCAACGCCATCTTCAACGAGTTCAACCAGGCGCCTTCCTATTCCGGTTCCGGTTCGACGGTGACGAGCAACCTGGCTCCGGACTACGCCAGCAAGCTGGTGGTGCAGGCGACGGGCACGCTGACGGTCGGCGGCAACAGCGACAGCTCCTTTACCGATCCATCCGGCGCTTCCTACCCCGCCTTCAATTTTCCTGGCCTGATGTATTTTCTGGGCGGCCAGGGCCTCACCGTGGATGACGCCCTCAACTCCGCCTACTCCGCCAGCACCCCCATGGGATTCGGTGTTTTCCTGCTCGGGCCCAGCGTGAGCGACACCTATCCGATCATCGCCAACGGGGATAGGGGCGTCAACATCGAGAGCACCCAGTATGGCCCCACGACCATTAATGGAACGTCCGTCACCCAGGGCAACCCCAATCTGGCGCCCATCTACTTCCTGCAGGCGGGGTCGTCTGGCGGGATGGTCTTGAACGTTCAGACTCCCTACACGACGCAATGGCAGTGGGAGGCGGAAAACCAGGTGTTTCTGGTGGACCCGAACTACACCGGCCCGACCTATCCGGTGAACGTGCCCCAAGGTACGGTGTCCTCCGGTGACGTCTTCACGCTCACGGCGCCGGCAGCGGAAGTGGTGAACAACATCACCCTGCCCGCCAACGCTTTCAACCAGTTGTATCCGGCACTCTCCACCGTCAAGACGGCCAACCCCGGTGTCACCATCGGATACTCTATCCGGGGCGTATCCGTGGTGAACGGCGTCACCGAGGTCAGTCTCGCCGTTTACACCAGCAAGGGTGGCACCCTGCTAGCCTCCGCACAGGAGAACATCAGCTAGAATGGTGGTCAACTACAAGAAGCGAGACGAGGCCGCCGGGAAGTCGCCGACGGACTTTTCGCCGTGGATGTCGGGGGAAACATGGACTTGAGCAGGAAACACCGGAGAAAGTATGCGGGCACGTCGGAGAGGATTCGTCAAGCTGCCGCTGATGAGATATCAAGTGTACAGGATGCAGGTCCACTGTATCGAGGAAATCCCCAGCACAAGCGGCTGCCGGAAGACTATGGCCTCATTCCTCCCGCGTGTGCCCGACTCGACAAAACGGCTTGCGATGAGGATCCGCGCAATCCAGAGCGCACGCTTCGGATGTCCAAGCATACTGCGGTTCGGATTTTCGCCGAGGGAATCCGTAAGGGTCTGTACAGCACGGCTCGCGTCGGCAGGTTTCCTAAACAGATTTGGGCAGTGAGGACGGCGCAGTCTGTCTGGCGCATTGGGGAGACTGGAAAGGGGCGGAAAATTCGTCGCATGACACCTTGCCGTTGAACATTCTGTTGAAGGACATGGAGGATCTGCGTCCATAACTCAGCATTGGATTTATTCCTTCTGAAGGAGAATGCATTGCAGGAAAAAAATGAGGACACGCATGCGTGGATGGATGGAGTCGCCAAATTGGATGGCGACGCCGAGATGGCGTTTTGCCGGATTCTGGCCGCAGGTGACCTAGACAACGGGGAAAACCCGGGAAAGATTTATCTTGCGTTGCGGAAAACGGAAGATCCTGAAAATCGCCGTAAGGAATGCGAATTCATTTACCACTTGTCCAGACCAATCCTGGACGGACTATCCAGGGACATGGCGTCTTTCTTCATGGAACTGCGGGCCAAGTCGACCAATGTGGACAAGGAGTTGCAGGCACGTCGCGAGCGTATGGCGGCCGTGGCGCAAGCCATGGATGTGCCGCGCTCCCTGAGCAGCGTGCTCTCCACCATGGATGCAGCGTTGCGCAACAGGAACATCCTGGGGTTGCGCAGGGCGCTAGTCGCGCTACGCAAATTGGAACGGGACTGGCCGGCCATTCGGCGCAAAGTGACTCAGGCGCCAATGACCCCTGTGGACGCATGGTGCGCGAGATTGAGCGTCGTGCGGGATTTGCTGGCGACACTTAGAAGAGTCAATTAACGGAGTCTTAACGATAGATGTGTGATAATCCCTGGGAATATCAGGATTGACGTCAGTTTTGAAGAATAAAGAAAGCTTACCGCTCTTCACTGCCATGAACACCTATTAGGAGAAACCGCCTCATGAACCGCATCTATAAGCTAGTCTGGAAGTTTTCCATCAACGCCCCGCAAGTGGCTTCCGAATACGCCTCGTCCGGGGGCAAGGGCCGCAGCGGACTGTGCGACCAGCGCTCCGGCGGCACCGCCCGGCGCGGCGCCGCGCGGCAGGCCCGCAAGCCGCTCCTCGCGGCCTTGCTCATGGCCCTCAGCGCCCCGGCGGCCTTCGCGACGCCCACCCTAACGCAGGTCCCTGGTCAGGGCGCCATCATCTATAACAATGCAAACATTACGGTAACGGCGGGAATCGCCGCTACGCCGATCACGCAGCAATGGAACCTGACGGCCGCCAGCACGGCACCATCGGGATCGGTGGTCGTCATTCAGTGGGGCGGCAATTCTACGTCCACGTTGAATGCTACCGGTACGGCCGGATTCGATATCGGCACCAGCGCCGGCGTGGAGTTCAGCGGCGCTCCCGACGTCAATTACGCCAGCGTCCTCAACATCGACGCGACCGGGAATCCCTCCACCATACTGGGACAGTTGAGCGCCGCCGGCAGCGTGGGATCCCTTTTCGTGGCCAACGCCAACGGCATCGTAGTCGGCTCGACCGCCGTCATCGATGCCCCTGGGGGGTTGGGCCTCATCAACGCCAACCTGACCGGGATTTCCTCCGGAGCTTTCGCGACCCTGCAAAGCCAGGGGATATTGCCCATAGACTTTGAGGGAGCTTCGGGCGGCGTCAGCATCGTCTCCGGCGCCAATCTCTCCAACATCGGGCCTTATGGCTACCTGCTCGTTGCCGGCGCGGGGACTGTTAACGTGGCAGGCACACTCCCCACCCATGCATCCGTTATCGTCGATGGCGGGGTCGGCGGTGTGTTCAGCGCCTCACTGGGCGCTACCGGTGTGATTGCCGCGTTCACTCCCCAGGATAATGGGACCGCACAGTCGCTCTCTTCCCTCAGCAGCAGCAATTACAGCACCTTCAGTTATCAGGACGCGCCCACCACCGTTTCCGTGAATCTGGGCACGACCAGCGCGACCAATATCGGGAATGCCTCCTTCTTCGCCGATGGCGACCTGAACAATCAGGGCAACCTGAATGTCGCCTCTGGCGGCACCATCGCCCTCAACGCCACGGGCACCATCACCAATACCAGCGGCATCAGCGCCGCCGGGATGACGATCAACCCCACCGATATCTATGGCAATACCAGCGCCGCGCAGAATGGCGCGTTCGTCAATACCGGCAGCGCCGCCGACATCAACATCAGCAACAGCAGTGGTTACGCCAATCTGACCGCCTACGGCACATCCTTCAGCAACCTCTCCGGCGCATCCATCGGCATCACGGCGGGCGGCAGTGGCAACAATTCCGCCTACCTGGACTTCTATGGATCCGGCGCCTTCACCAACAGCGCCGCCACCATCACCATTCAGGATCTTGCCAGCAATGGCTTCGCCTTTTTAACCGCCACCGGCACGTCCTTCAGCAACCTTTCCGGCGCGTTCATCTCGATCTCCGGAGATAACGCAAATTATGATAATGGACTGGATTTCTACGGCAGCGGCGCGTTCCTTAACGGCACCGGCGCCACCATCAACATTTCCGGTGTCGGAGGAAGCGACGAGAGCGGTTACCTGACGGCCTACGGCACTTCCTTCACCAACCTCGGTGTTTTGAACTTTTCTGGGATTGACGATGAGTTGTACGTCAAGGCGAGTTCCGGGTCCATCAACCTGAGCGGCGCCGTTACTGGAACGGGGCTCATCGATGTCGACCTCATGGCAGGCTCCGTGGGACAGAGCATCTTCATCAACACCGCCCTGAACGTCAGCCCCAATCCATATAGTGTTGGCGACCAGATCGACGCATCGGCGAGCAACATGATCATCAA
>JAJYPA010000514.1 GCA_021795795.1 Pseudomonadota bacterium
AATGCCTGCGACCTTACAGGCTTTGGCCTGATCGCGGGGAAAATCGTTTTGCATCCCAATCTTGTGTTTGGCCATGGTGAACGTGCTCCTGTGGAAATTGTCTCTGCGCAGCGCATGAGGGCGACATAACGGGGCTTGGAAGAACCCCCATAGACCACCAGGCGCCCATCTCCGTTTCTATCGTGGGTTCCAGCACTGCGACATTTGGTGGTAATTACGCGATAGTTGACAGTGTGTCAAATCGCGGGCAGACCCTCTTGGGGTATCCAACTCCACGCGACTGGCGGTTGCGCGCCGCATAAAGTGGTTATACCCCAAACTTCTGTTGAAGGACCGTACTGGTTGCCTCGCACATGGGTCCTTTTTCAGCGGCACACAGATTGCGAATGACGTGGAAAGGAATCCCCGCATCCCATAGGGAGAACCCGCAGGCCATTATGCAAGCCCCCGTCCGGCTACCCACCAGCCCCCATTCTGTGATTCCTGTAAACTCACGCAAGACGGTTATCGCCGCCTGATTCAACCCGTAACCCGGCTTGTCGATAATCACCTCGTGCCCCACGTCAATCACCGACCCGCCATCGTTGCCGTCATTCATGCGCGTTCGGAACAGGCTGCCGGGCAGATTGCAAAAACGGGTAGCCACGACGACCGAATAGTCTTGTGCGGCATCCCTAATGCGATCTACCAAGTCAGGCTTGGGGGAAAATCCAAATTGAAGATCAATGACCAATAATCCGCTGCTTTGTGGCATGGCGTGCTCCTTTCTATCTGAGTGTTACAGCACAACGGCATCCCTGTTTCCATTAAGAGGCATCGAACGCCTTAATGCCCACCTGAACATAAAAGGATAGCGAATGTCGTTATTGAGCGACAAAAGAACCGGATGTCGTACCCCCTCTACAATAGACCATAAACAATAGCTTTTAATCCTATGCTATTGATCATCGTCATTTCATATACCGCCACAAATCACTTTCGTTGTGTTGCCTCACAGCGACGGAAAACCTATTCAATGCCATCAACCATGAACTGACACCGCCAAAAAATCAACCGATAGCGGCTGTGGCACGATATCTGCTGCGTTGTATATATGGTTAGGAAAACTGCGACATCATGGAGTGTCATCGTGTTTAAAGATGCTGATACCTTTAATGTTTCCGGGGCACTGCTACCTCGTGGTGAAATCCCACACGTCACAACGCCGCCTCTGATGCAGCACTACCTGGACCACCTGGCGTTGACACCCGCACAGCGACATTGGGTAGAACAGGAGATGGCACAAGTGCCAGGCGGTTCAGGCAATGGCAACGCATTCAGTGCATTACAGACCGCGCTAGGGTCCCTCGCGGACGGTGACGAGCTTCATGCGAGGCTGGCGCTGTCGTTGCCCGCCACGCGTCACGCTGAGCATCCTGCAGCATGGCTGCGCCATCAGCAAGCTCCGGTAATTCGCCGTTCATCGATGGCCCCAAAACCGTTTCTACGTTCCCCGCAAGATGTGTTGCGGCACTTTTTCAGTCAGCTACACGTCGCTTCAAAGATAGGTGGCAGCCTCAAAGCGGCTTTTGCATTTTCAGCGCGCAGTACATCTGCGCGCGGCAAAAGGATTGCCAGGGCTGCCGTGGTATGGGGCATTATCCTGATGGGCGGCTTGGTTGCCCCAGCATTTGCACATGCCCACGAGGATCATTTCCAGCTTAAGCCCGGATACGAAACGCAGCAGTTGACGAACAGGGCTTACTGTACACAAGAGCCAATTGTCCCGCCTGCTCCGCGCGGACTGCCGCCGCATGATGGCTTTGATGCCTAAGACTCCTTGCCGCGTTGCAGCAGATAGGTCCAGGTGTCGCTGAGGGCATGACCTCGCGACTCCAGAAAAAGGCGCACGTTGGTCGGATGATGCGCGGGTGGCAGGATCTCGGCCAGCATCTGCCACTGGTGATCGATCGGGTTGAAGTGTACCGTCGAATGGATTAAACGGGCACCCGGCCCCACGGAAAGGTGCGCCTGCACGGGGGTGTCTGCCGGAAGCCGACCCAAACCGCCACCCGCGAAATCCACCACGATTCGGCGGCTGCCGCCGCTGTGCGGCACGGTCCCGAGATAGGTCGCGACGGGGTGGCCGCCCGGCGGCATATCGGCGGCATCAAGGAAAAAATCCAGCCGATAACGCACGGAAAAGGCCTGTCCCGGTTGCGGAGGGTGCCGGGGCACCCAAAAGGTCACGATGTTATCAAGATTGCGGTTATTGGTGGGTAATTCCACCAGCTCCACCTGTCCCTTACCCCAATTGTTCAAAGGCTGAATCCAGACACTCGGACGCTTTTGATATTGCGTGCTGAGCCCCTCATAACTGGCGAAACGCCGATCCTGCTGAAACAAACCAAAGCCCTGCGGATGATCCAGGGTATAGCACGTGACCTGCGTAAACAGCGGATTATTCAATGGCCGGGTAATCCACTCACCATCCCCATTGGCCATGACGAGATCACTGGAATCATGCTGTTGCGGATGCCAGTCACCCGCGCGGATACCGCGCCCGCGACCATGCCAGAACATGCTGGATAACGGCGCGATTTCCAGCTCACGAATCTTCTTGCGCGGATACAGGACTGCCTGGACGCGAATATGCGTGCTCTCGCCGGGCGAGATTTCAAAGCGATAGGCGCCCGTTACCAATGGGCTGTCGAGCAGCGCATAAATCGTCAGATGATGCACACCAGGCGTCGGGCGCTGCAGCCAGAATTCCCGGAAATACGGAAAAATTTCACCGGAGGGCAGCGCAGTGTCAATCCCGAGTCCACGCGCCGAGGTGCCATAGACGGCACCCTTACCCACCGCCCGGAAATAGCTCGCGCCGAGAAAGGACAGGAATTCATTGTGGTGCGGCGGTGTATCCAGCGGATATAACAAGGAGAAACCCGCATAACCACCATTTTGGGGGATATGGACCTTTTGCACCAACCGCCCTTCGGCGGAAAATATCTTCGGATCATAGCGTATGGGATACGCCTGACCGTTTCGAATCATATTGACGCGTACGGGATGATCGAAGGTGCCGCCCAACGGGTAAAACAAGACTTCGAAGGGTAAACCGGCGTGCTTCCACAGCGGATGGGCGTCGAGAATATGCCCATAAGCCTGTGGACTCAGTTGGCGCAGGCTTTTGCTGGTCTTCACTGGTCGCGGACGCCAAGGGCTCCGGGCGAGATTATGGGCGTCATGCACCACCTGACTGAAAGCGAACGGCGCCGCCAAAGCGCCCGGAGCAATGGCGGCTAGCAGCGCTCCACAATACAGGGGAAGCAGGATGATACGAATGTTGAATGTTGTTTTACACAGAGCCATGTCTTTAATCGGGCAAATTATATGCCACCAGTCCCAGGTCGTTAATTTTCTGCAAAAATGTCTTGATATGGCTATAGGCGCATTGCCATTTTCGTCGCCTGAGGACAACAAAATAAATGACCTGCAGGCGACCACAGCAAATGCTCATATACTTGGATCCAGTTATAATTGGTAGATTCCGGCAGGGGAGAGAAGATTTTCGTCGCCATATGCAAGTGTCGCTTGTTGACGACAACAACCGGCATAGCATTTTTTAGACAAAACACACGTTACATTAATAGATTCAGATTATAAATATCAATATATGTTTTCCATAAGCAACATTATTGTATGAAAAATAATACTTACATATGATACAACTACGGTTGACACCACCAAATTATTATTGCTAGGTTAGAAGCACATGCAGGTTTATGTGCGTGTTCATTGCCCGACATCCATGATGTAGAAAACTCTGTTATAGAGTAAAGGAGAGTAACTGTATGAAGCACATTGTACGCAATTTGTTGTTGGGACTTGGTGTCTTTAGTCTCGGTAGCACCTTGGCTTTAGCCGATATGGGACCGCCCATGAGCTCTGCTCAGCAGCCTGTCGGCACAGCTACCCAACCTGGTCAGAGCGCTGCGGCGCCGATGATGCCGGCGCAACCGACTCAGAGCCCTCACGTTGGTCCCACGGAGTTGCGCCACTTTGCATCGGCCATCGTGGCCATTCGGCCGATCGACAAGAAGGTGCACCAGGAAATGTCGACGAAAAAAATGACCATGACGCAACATCGTCGGCTACTCGCAAAGTACGGGACGAAAATAAGGCATGTTTTAGTCCAGAATCATCTCACGCCAGTGAGGTATGAAATGCTACTGAAAAAGGCACAAACAGATCCGATGTTTGCTCAGCGTACGGAAACCGTCATGAAGAGCATGGGTTAGCCTTCGAAACTGTTTGTATTGGTGAAAGACTTGCCCGCATCCACATCCCGCAGCACCACTGACAGTGCGTGAGATGTGGATGCGGTACAGTATCACTCGATGCCCGGAATCAAGGACAGCGGGCTGGTAGTGCACCAGAATCGCACTGCTTCCCATGGGGACAAAGGCGTTACCGTTACTAGTCTTGGCGGACGATTGGCCCCAGGCGGTGAGCGCTACCCGGACATCTGACGCGCCGAAGTTGTGCATTGCGGTGATATCTTTAAGCATAAATTGTCATAAAAAAGTCATGCAATCTTCATACTAGTGTCACACAAGCCAGTTACCCTATGGGGAGCCGCAATATAGCCCCCATAAGGAGATCTGCATGAGTCAGTCCACGGGCACACACGTACCCCAACGTAGTGTCATCGAATCCCTCAACAATGCCCCGGTGAGTTTCTTCCATTTGCACGCCGCGTTCACGGCGAGTATGGGATTTTTATTATGTTATTGATTTTATTAAACAGTATTGCTGTACACACAGTACATGTGCTACGTGCGGCGATGTTGGCGCAGATGCGAACCCCCCTGCCGATCCGGACCGGACCACCGCAAGGCCCACGGATCCTGCTGCTGGTGAATGCACGGACCAACGGTAAAACGATCGTCTCTGTTGAAGTGGCTCTGGAGCGCACTGGCGGCCAGGTAATACGAGTCACGGAGCGTGCTGAAGCTGAGCAGTTGGTGCGCCGCTGGGATCCTGAAGTGTTGGTTCTGCTCGGATGGTCTGCCACGACGGGCGACTGGCTGCGGCATCTGCAATTCGCACCGCGTCAGGGCGATTTGCCCTTCCTGGTGGTCGGCAATAATGCGGGAGAAGACCACGAGGAAACAAACGCCGTAGCAGCTCTGGAAGTGGGTGCGCAGGCGTATATCCCTGCCAGTATGGGGCTGGGAATCTTAACCGCCCAGGTATGCGGTCTCCTCAAAAAGCTGCGCACACAAGCGCCTGCCCGGGTGGTTAAAGAGGAAAACCTCTGCATCGATCTGGTGTCACTGCGTGTCTGGATATTGGGACAGGAAATTCATCTACCGCGACGGCTTTTCTATCTGCTTTACTATTTCGCCACCCATCCGGACGAAGTCGTTTCCAACGATCAGATCGCCGACATCCTGTGGGGGGGTAAGGGCACCTATCTCGCTCCCAATACCCTGGTGGTCAAGATTTATCGTTTACGCAAGATTCTGGAAAGTGCCGGCGCCAAAGGCTGGCTGGAAACAGTGCACAGTTTCGGATACCGCTTTTCACCCTCAAAGAATGTGTGAAATGTCATGAAAATGTCATAAAAACATCATAAAAACGCCACCCCAGTGACACATGGATGCAATATTCGGCTGTTAGCATAGGGGCTATTCCAGGAGGCAAAAGACCTCCACTTTTGATGTCGTCGGATACATCCCGGCGCATATAAGAGGTAGCCGCATGAACGCCGTAATACAAAGCTCGGCACACCCGCTGGTGGTGCTGGAGCGGAACACATTGATTACCCAGGCCTTGCTTGGTCGATTGTCTGCCTATACCGGGTCGATATCTCGGGT
>JAJYPA010000515.1 GCA_021795795.1 Pseudomonadota bacterium
AACCGCAAGTTTCTGGGCTTCACGGTCAGCCGCAACGGAGCTAGGCTGAAGGTGGCCGACAAGGCCCTCGACAAGCTGAAAGATCGGGTGCGGGAACTGACCCGTCGTACACGAGGCAACCGCATAGAAGTGATCGCGGCGGAGCTGAGGGAAAGCCTGCTTGGTTGGAAAGCGTATTTCGGCATTGCCGAGGTACTGAGCCCTCTGCGCGACATCGACAAGTGGGTACGACGCAAGTTACGCTGCACCATCTGGAAACAATGGGGGCCGGCGGGCTACAGGGAACTACGCAAGCGCGGGGTAACGGTGCGCGAAGCGTGGAACACCAGCAAGTCGGCGCATGGGCCGTGGCGATTGTCGAAGACACCCGCCCTGGCTCTGGCGTTACCCTTGCGCTACTTCGAGACCCTGGGAGTACCGAGCCTTGCAGCACGGTAAGCATTCAATTCATCGAACCGCCGGATACGTGACCCGTTCGTCCGGTGGTGTGGGAGGGAGGGGCCGTGAGGCTTCTTCCTATCCCGATTAGGCCAATAGGGAGAATACTTTGATTACTTGCTATCTTCGCTATGTAGTCGATCCTTTCAAACTCAAGGAGTTTGAAGCTTACGGAAAGATGTGGATACCACTGGTTGAGAAGTTTGGCGGCAAGCATCACGGCTACTTCATGCCTCACGAAGGCGCTAATAATATAGCTCTTGCACTGTTTTCGTTCCCCTCCTTAACTGCCTATGAAGCATATCGCACCAAAGCGGCCAGTGATCCAGAATGCCAAGCCGCTATGCGCTACTACGAAGAAACGAAGTGTTTCACTAGCTATGAGCGTTCTTTCATGCGGCCTGTGTTCGGGTAGCCGCATCAGGCCTAACATCGCGCTTAACCCGACCGCCCACCCGCTGCGCGGGCGGGTTCCCTCCGCGCGTCGCGCTCCGGCGGCGGGTTAGCTTTAACGTTAGGCATCAGGAGGACACGGTGATCGTTGAACGCATTTTCATTAGCCCAGAGCGCGGTGTGGCGCAAGTGGAGTGTGAGCACATCACGGTCCAAAGCGGGATGGGAGTTCTAGGTGACCGGAACTTTGGGAACCGTACTTACCCGGGCCAAAACCTCACGTTGGTCGAGGCTGAAGAGATTGAACTCTTCTGTGCAGAGCACTCGCGCGCCGCTGATTTGTCGCTCACGCGCCGAAACCTTGTTACCAGAGGCGTGAGACTGAACGATCTTGTGAACATGGAATTCACAATCGGCAATGTGAGGTTGCGCGGTGTAGAGCTTTGCGAACCATGCATCCTTCTTGGCAAGAACCTGAGTAGCGAATCGCTTGCTCCTGCCTCTGTCATCAAGCACTGGGTCGGCCGCGGCGGCTTGCGCGCAGACATACTCACCAATGGAGAAATCATTCGTGGAGACAACATTGAACCAGACGCATAAGCTGCGTATGAACACGGGCGCTCAACGGCGGCGCTGCGCGCCGCCGTTGAGCGCCGGTTATGCGCATCGTTGGGCGCAATAGAAGAACCACCATGACCATTCGCATTGCCATATCTGATACAGAAATTGCAGCTTGCCATCCTGTCATGCGAGAGCTTCGCCCACATATTGCAGAGGAGCAGTTTCTTTCCCGGGTACGGAGTCAGGAACGCGCGGGTTATCGGCTTGCTTATGTGCGAGAACCAACGGGCGTGGTTGCCGTTGCTGGATTTCGAGTTGGAGAAAGTCTGGCTTGGGGACGTTTCCTGTACGTCGATGATCTTATAACCCTTCCCGCACATCGTTCAAAGGGCCATGGTGCCAAGCCGCTTTTTTGGCTCAAAGAACAGGCCGCAAAGGAAGGTTGCGAGCAGATGCATCTGGATTCTGGAATTCAGAGAAAAGATGCCCACCGATTCTATGAGCGTGGAGGCATGACTATGGCAAGCCTTCACTTCGTCGAAAGAATTGCGCCCAACAAGGCGCTCCGGAGGGACGCGCCGCCAGCGGCGTGCCCCTGAGCTTGATGAACTGGCCCCCTGAACGCCCTTTTGTACCGCCCACCGTCCCATTGAACGCCTCCGGCGCGGTAGATCTGCGCCTGCGCTCCGCATTGGTGCCTGTATGACCCCGGCAATCGAGCGAAAAACCGACCAACGACTGAAGATTCGTCAGAAAATAACGCATCTTGGAGCTCAATCACCCCTCGCATACCCGTCATGCGACACATCGAGACCAGCCTCCAACATCAATCGCGGGATTTGGGATCTGATAACGGCTTGCATATGTAGAGAACGTTCTTTATACTTAACATGTTTTTTTTAGCGAACGGCATATGGATAATCAAACTCTTCAACTCCTTGCCTGCAATATTCAAGAGATCCGCAGTAAGCGCGGCCTTACTCTTTCGGGTCTCGCGCAGCGTTCTGGCATCGCCAAATCGACCTTATCTCTCCTGGAAAGGGGCCAAGGCAATCCAACCATTGAAACAGTCTGGGCAGTGGCTAACGCCCTGGATGTGCCATTTAGCCATATAATCAATGGTATAGATACTGTCCAAAGTTTTTCTGGAGAAGGTGGTGAAACTCGGGAAGAGGTTCGTTTTATAGAACGATACGGAACAGATCCCCAAATTGAAGTGTATGAAATGACGATTGCCGAGGGGCATAGTCGCGTTTCCAGCGCCCATCCTCCAGGCGTGTTTGAACGTGTCATTGCTTTGCGTGGAGAAATGCTGGTAGGCAACGCGGCCGACAGCGTGTTGTTGCGCCCCGGCCAAAGCTACACGTTTGCTGGAGATTTAAAACACACCTATTCTGCCCTCAAAGGACAATCTACTGCCTTGGTGCTCGTGGAATACCGAGGGTACAGCCCCCAATCAGACGGACACAGCTTGGTGCGTGAATATCCGCGAACACCAGCAGAATGGGAGGGGATCCGTTCTCTCGTTGATCGAGCCATTATTGATGTGGCTCATGGTGTTACTGGCTTTTTTCTCGAATTACGTGGGCCTCAGAGCGATATTAACACGGCGATAAACCACCTTGGTTTTAACAATTCCGCCGGATTCCATTGGCCGCTTCTGATCTTTACCGGAAAGAATGAAAACGGTCTTTGGGTGGCCGTGATTCCGAAAAATCATGTGAATGCTTTCGCTACGCACTTGGGTCATCTGGATGATGCTCTGCCAAAGGCTTTGCTTTCAGCAATTCGACTTGCTTCTACAGCCGAGCGAATGCCTGGTTTGCTGGAGGAATGTTTGTTGAATATATTGGAATCAATGACAATGGCGCCCACTTTGGTACTTGCAACCTTAGCCTTTGAAGTAGCTCTGCAACACGGCCATTTGTTCCTTCCCCGTCTATTATGGTCCCAGGCACGACGGGATGTTGGCATCAAGCATGATATCTCAGATGAGGATTTCTCCAGTCGTATTAATGTTGATTTATATGCTGCTTTCGAGTTGCTTCATCCCGCGTATGCGCGCCAGGTAACTGCCTTGGCACAAGACGTTCATGTGTTTGATCCACAATGTGGCGAAGGGCTATTCATTGATGTAGGCAGTGGCCGGGGCACAGCGTTATTGATGCTGACGGAGCTTTTGCCAGAATCGCGTGTCATAGCCCTGGAGCCTGATGATACAGCATTTTCCTATCTGCTCGACAACGTCAGAGGACTGGCGCAATTACGCTGCGTACAAGAAAATTTCCTTACGTTCTGTAAACCGGATGAACCCATTTCTGTTATTACGTCCGTAGGGTCTTCCCACCATTTTAACACTGCTTTTATGCTGCAAAAGGCGTGGCAATTACTTGCCGAAAACGGAGTGCTGTGCATCGCTGATGAATTCCTTTCAGGATTTACGGATTTTGATAATCGGAATAATGCACTGATACGCCACCATGCCACATACATTCTATCGTCTATGGAAAAAATTGATGTGTTGGATAATGAAGGCAGCGATTCTACCGACCTACGTCTTTATCAACGCATACGCGAGCAACTGATTCACGCTTTTATGCTGGCTACAAACAACCAGACAGATGCAGCCGTCAAATGTTGTCGTGAGTTATTCGAGCATGCGAATCAAGATATCGATAGCAGGCGTCCATCATCCTCTATTGGTGCATTTGTTCGCTTCTATGCATTGGAAATCCAGGCGATGGTCGCAGGTTTTGACTATGAAATCGAGCGTAAAACTTATCCAAAGCGATTGACCTCATTAGCTTATGGTGCAGGATTTGAATTGTTAAATCACCGACGGATATTTGCAACGACAGGAATCGACGACTGGGATGGCGGAACGCATGTTTTCGCGTTTCGGAAGCGTGAGGTATCTCTTTTATGAAGATCCTTGAAAAGGATGGCTTTGTCCGTGGATTGGGTGCGAGCCTGCCAATCGCCGTAGGATATGTCCCCATTGCCATTTCTTTTGGGCTCGTCTCCGTACAATCCGGACTTGGTCCATGGATGACGGTCTCGATCTCAACATTCATTTTTGCTGGTGCCAGCCAGTTTGTTTTGGTTTCGCTGCTCTCTACCGGAGCAGGTTTTTGGGATACATTGGCTGTCGTTTTGCTCATGAATTCTCGACACGCATTTTACGGACCATTATTAGCGCGTAAACTGTCACCCGATCATGCGCGTTTCCCGCGCACTTGGCTGGCTGCCGGACTCACCGATGAGGTTTTTGCTATATCCCTATCGCAGTTGGGCAAAGTGAATGAGCAACATCGTGAAACCTGGCACATCGGTTTACAGGTGGGTGCCTACACAGCATGGGTGATTGGTACGGCCATCGGTGCCATTTCCAGTGCACAGATGGCGCATCTGCCTATTGTGCATCAGGCGATTCATTTTGTTTTGCCCGCGTTGTTCATGGCTTTACTTTTAGAATTTACATCGCGAGATTCGCTGGTTTTGGTATTTGTTGCTGCTACTGTGACTGCGACAATGCTTTTTATGCTGCCAATCTATCAGGCGATGCCAGTAGGTATGTTAGCTGGGGCGCTTAGCATGAGTTGGAGGAAAGTCGCTTATGACTAATCCTCTTTGGTTGATCATAGCTGCGGCTACAGGCACATTTTTGCTGCGTTATGTTCCTTTTATTGTTGCGCATAAGGCGGAAAGGGGACGAAACAGAAACTCTTGGTGGGAAAATTTTCTGGAAGGTGTCGGACCTGCTGCTATTGCATCGTTGCTAATTATATCTTTAAGTCCGGCTTTGCGCTTTCAATCCAATGCCCATATCATTGCCGTGTTGGCAGCTCTATGCGTTGTTCTTTTGGTCAAACGTTTACTGGGAGGCGTCGCTTTCGCAACCTTGTTAGGGGCTTTAGCGTATGGGTTAATTTGCTGGGGTTATAGTGGCATATAAAGAACTATCTGAATAATTATATCGTTTTTACGGGTGCTGTTAATTAACAGATAATAACGCACTTGCGAGACCTGGTGCACCATTCCATATGGTGAGCGTGGCTGGCCAAGTTCGTAGTCCCTTGACCGGGCCGGATCTGGCTTCTGTCTGGACCGGGGACTTTTGAGATAAAATGGACACACCTTGAAAATCCTGTTGTGTCACCATAGCTGGATGATGCGAAAGTTCCGGCTCGGTGGCTAGATCGGTAGTGGCCCGCTGGAACGAAGAAGCGGCGGGGCGATGAACAAAAACCGGATAGGCGGTGTGATGCATCCGGGACGAGCGGGCACATGACCGCGAAGCCCTCCATCTGCGGTTGTTGGGATGCACTTTGTACATCCGGCGGCAGCGCAGAAAGTGACGTGTCTTGGCCCGGGAGGTCTCCACGACAATGGGCCGGCGACATGCCACAAAATGACGGGCAACCGGCATTGAAAGTCATGGAGAAGTCAGCAATCAGAGGA
>JAJYPA010000516.1 GCA_021795795.1 Pseudomonadota bacterium
CGAGGCAATAGGCGATGTGCATGAGTATCTGCTCCTATACGCGATGAACCCAATTTTGTTCAAGGCTAGCCGCAATAAGATACCGATTGATGAGAAACAGGCAAAAGTATATCGCAATCCAAATAAGGACCCCAAAGGTAGGTGGCGGCCAATTCCGATGACAGCACAAGCGGGCCATGCAACGCCTGAGCAATTCTATGAAATAACCGCACCATCAGGAAAAAAATTCACGCCGTCGGCAGGTCGTTGTTGGGGGTTGTCTCAGTCAACCTTTGAGAGCCTTCGTGCAGAGGGGCGAATCTACTTCGGCAAGAATGGCAATTCCCAACCAAATGTGATTCGTTACCTTTCTGAGGTGGAGGGAGTGGTTCCATGGACGTGGTGGCCCCACGAAGAGGTCGGAAACACTGATGAGGCGACCAAAGAGTTAATGGCAATTCTTGGTGAAACGAATAAATTTGATACAACACCAAAACCATCGCGGCTAATCCAGCGCGCCCTACAAATAGCCACCGACAAAGATTCCATCGTCCTCGACTCCTTCGCGGGCTCAGGCACCACCGCCCACGCCGTCCTCAAACTAAACGCCCAGGACGGTGGCACCCGCCGCTTCATCCTCGTTGAAACCATGGACTACGCCGAAACCATCACCGCCGAGCGGGTGCGCCGCGTGATGAATGGCTACGGAACCGAAAGCAAAGCCGTGGAAGGGCTGGGCGGCGGTTTCGACTACTACACCATTGGTGTGCCCCTGTTCACCGCGGACGACCTACTCAATGAGGACGTCGGCAGTGAAGCAATACGCAGATACGTGGCCTACACCGAAGGTATTTCCGCAGCGGACCAGGTAATGCCAGACAATCCCGTCTCCCCCTACCTGCTAGGCCGCAATGCCGATACGGCATGGTTCTTCTACTATGAACCTGACCGGCCGACCGCCCTGGACATGGAGTTTCTGGGTGGCATCCAGATAGGCGACAAGCCGGGTACCACGATCATCTACGCGGATCGTTGCCTGCTATCCAGTGATTTCATGACCCGGAATGGCCTGATCTTCAAGAAGATCCCACGCGATATCAGCAGGTTTTGACCATGGAACTGAAGCCCTACCAAAGTCAGGTCATCCAGGATTTGCGTCAATACCTCGCAACCCTCGCCGATACGCCGCACCTGGAGAACGCATTCCGAGACTATTGGGCCGAGCGCGGGGTTACCGGCATGCCCACTTACAAGAACACCATCCCGGGCGTGCCGCATGTGTGCGCCAAGGTGCCCACAGCCGGCGGGAAGACCTATATCGCCGTAAATGCCCTGCAGCCGATCTTTGACGCTCTATCCGCGGCAAACCCCCAGCGCCCAAAATTCGTCGTCTGGCTGGTACCCTCCCTCACCATTCTGGAACAGACCGCCCGTAACCTCAGCAACCCCGATCACCCCTACCACAAGCGCCTGTCCCAACTGTTCAAGGGACGGGTGGCGATCTACGAGAAGAAAGACTTGCTGATGGGTGCGGGATTTTCCCCGGATACCGTCGCCGACCAGGTATCCATCGTGGTGATGAGTTTTGACAGTCTTCGCGCGAGGAACAAGGAAGACCGCAAAATTTTTCAGGAGAATGGCTATCTGGCGCCTTTTATGAACGCGCAAAGGGTGGACGCTGGGGATTTGCTCCCAGACCGCGACCCGTCCGCCCTGATCAACGTAATCCGCAGCCTGAAACCCGTGGTCATCGTGGACGAAAGCCACAACGCCGAAAGCACCCTTTCCGTGGAAATGCTGGTCAATCTGAATCCGGATTTTATTCTGGACCTGACAGCCACCCCCAGGAACAACAGCAACATCATCAGCTATGTCGATGCCATGGCCCTGAAACGGCACCACATGGTCAAGTTGCCGGTCATTGTCGCCAACCAGAACAGCCGCGCCGAAGTCATCGAGAGCGCCCTGGTCATGCGAAAGCAACTGGAGGCCATTGCTACCAAGGAAGAAGCCAGCAAGGGCGGCCGCTATATTCGCCCCATAGTGCTCTTCCAGGCACAGCCACGGACTCACGATGACAATACCACCTTCGACAAGGTGAAAGAGAAGCTGGTGGCATTGGGGATTCCACCAGAGGAGATCCGGATCAAGACTGCAGACCGGGACGAAATCAAGGGCGAGGATCTACTGAGCCGTTCCTGTCCTGTGCGCTACATCATCACCGTCAATGCCCTGAAGGAAGGCTGGGACTGTCCTTTCGCCTATATTCTGGCGTCACTGGCCGACAAGTCCTCTGCGGTGGACGTGGAGCAGATCGTGGGGCGCGTGCTGCGCATGCCCTACGTGCAGAAGCACAGCCATGATTTACTGAACCTATCCTATGTATTCACAGCCAGTAATCGCTTTCAGGAGACCTTGCAGACGGTGGTGAATGCGCTGCAGAAGGCCGGGTTTTCCTATAAGGATTACCGTGCGATGGATGCAGCTCCGGATGAGGTCACTTCCCAAGGAGAACAAACTCCGCTGGAATTGACTCCTACCCCTGCGACGGTGGGTCCAGATGAATTTGTGGATATCCAGCAGGTGTCTCCTGCATGGGCGCAAGCTACAGGTGATATCCCGACAGCAGACGACCCGGTCATCGCTTTTGTCAGCGAAATACAGACAAAGGCCATAGCGGAAAACCAGTCATTTGAGGAGCAGGCCAGAATGAGCCAGGATAACAGTATCCCTGCTGAACTGACCGATAAGACCAATATACAGAAGATGAAAGACGTATTCAAGGAGGATGCCTTATCCCTCAGTCTGCCTCAGTTTTTTATCGAGGTGAAAACCGGGGGATGGTTCGACGACGAGGGTAAATACCAACTCCTGGAGCGTGACCAACTGCTGGTTGATTTCCAACTCATGCATGCCGACTCTACGGTGGACTTCGACAATGTGGACGCCCAGATGTATCGGGTGGACCTGGAAAAGTCTGGAGAGGACGATTATGCGCCCAAACCCTTCAAGGTCAACATGAAGGAAAGACAGAAGCTCAATAGTATGATGCTGGCCGGTACCCACGAAACCCAGATCACCAACGTGACGGATCGCATGATGGCCCTAATCGGGAATATGTACCCCATCGCTGACAGCGAAGTGAAAGCATACATCCGTCGGGTTATCAGCGCTCTTCAGCCCGAGCAGTTGCATGACTGCATGGAGCGTGACCATGTCTACGTCGCCAAGATTCGCCAGAAGATATCCAACCTGGCGGACCAATACGCGCAAAAAGCCTTCAATTACGCTCTGGACGTGGGACAACTCCACCTGATGAACCACTTCCGCTTCCCGGAGGGCATTGCTCCTGCCGCAAACGCGATGGACATTCCCAAGAGCCTGTATCGTCTGGAGGGAAAGATGGGGAATTTTGAAACGCGCATGATCAGCGAACTTGCGGCTGTCGAATCCGTGGTGTGGTGGCACCGGAACCTGAGCCGTAAAGGATTCCGAATCAACGGATTCCTCAACCATTACCCGGACTTCATCCTGCGGACCTGCTACGGCAAAATCATCGTGGTGGAAGCCAAGGGCGATGACCGCGACAACTCCGATTCCGAGCGAAAGCTGCAGCTTGGTAAGGCTTGGGCATCCAAGGCTGGGGACCGCTACCGGTATATGATGGTGTTCGAGAATAACCCCATAAATGGAGCGGATCAGTTGGATGTGGCGATTAGTAAGATTGCACTGCTGTAATTGGACTATACAGAGGGAAAATCTTTGCGCGCATCGTGGGAGGCAAGAAGTGGATATTTCCGGGTTTATGCACAAGTATTATGACTGGGATACCTTCGAAAAGTTTGTTAAAGACCTCTATGAAGGCGACGGAGATATCACTGTTCAGCGTGATGTTACAGAGCTAGATCGTTATGGCGCAAAGCGACAAACTGACGTAAAAATTGTTAGAAGGACAAGGTTTCACAAATTTATAACGCTTGTAGAATGCAAACGCTGGAAAGATCCGGTCAGTAGAGACCGAATCGATGTTCTCGCAGCTAGCGTTGAAGCGCTAGGTGCCAATAATGGTGCTATATTTACGACAACTGGATTTGAAGAAGGTGCTAAAGTATATGCCAAAGGTAAAGGTATAGATCTATTTGTCATCAGGGATCTTACATCAGATGAATGGGGTCTTCCTGGACGCCATATTTCTTTATATTTACATGTTAACGCGGCAGAGTTCAGCGATATTAAAATTGCAGGTGAAGCAATTTCATTAGTCTGTGGCCCCTCGGCGTTAGGTGATATTAGGATTGAGATTTCACCGGATAAAGCCATTGATCCAGATTTTGATTTGTTCTCGGTAATGACTGAAGAGCGCGGTTTAAACCTTGTTGCCATATTGAGCGATGCACACCGAATACTCCTCGAGGCTTTGGGTAACTCTGTTGGTGTTTTCGATGATGGAGGGAAAGCCACAATGGAGATTAAGGCCCACTGCGAACTCGACCTAACGAAAACAGAATTCCATCAATTGAGGCTTCCTAAGGTTATTTTGCGGATTAAAAAAATAGGATTTTCGCTTCGGGCACATATTATGCAGTCCATGATAACTGCGGATCGCGGGAAAGACTTAGATTTTGCAATTATGGTGGAAAGTTATATTTCCGATCAGCATCTTATTGCGCACCGACGTGCTGGAGATCTTAATATCACATTCAAAAACGTACAGTTAGACGATGCAAAACCTACCGAAGAGCCAATACGCAATGGTTCTCTTATCCGGGTTTACTGTTCCCCATGGGTTGGATTAGGTGGAACAGCCGCCGATAAGATAAGAACGTCAGAGCAGATGCTTAAGGTTGTCGTTGAGACGGATGGAGGGAAGTTGCGGCTTACTCTGTGCGTGTAGACAGTATGTCGTGGGGCGGGCGAACCGGGCCATGATTGCGTAGTTCATCGAGGCGGATATGAAAAAATATCAATCAAGGCGGCACAGAACATGAAATGGTTCAAAATCCTGTTGCTGAACATCTTGCCTGACTCTCTGCTCTTGCCTTTTCTTGATTTGTGAACAATATGGTTGGAGATCGCAGTGCTCATCAGTTCAATCTGTTGGCATCCATTCTGTGTATAGGAATCTAGCGACTAGCGAAATTTCCGCGTTGAAGCTGTGCTTGTGATCTGGTAAATCATCATCCCATTTCCGTGAAAAGTACGGGTTAATTGCAAGCTAAATGGACACCTAAATGCAGACGTATAAGATCCGCAGAATCTCTAGTAGCAGAAAGACTGGTATTACAGTGCCTTCCTTATGCACGTTGGATGCCGCCTTGAAATTCGACAGCCCTGAATCCCCCCATTGTGTATACAACGAATACGTCGCCCATCGCCTCGCGCAAACCCTGCACGCCCCTGTGGCCGAAGGCGTCTTGACGACCACTGGTGATGGCCAAGCCTACGCGAGTTTATTGTTGCATTCTCCGGGGATCAACCTGCCGGACGTGCTTGATCCGCAACTCGATCGCATCGCTCAGATGTACCCAGATATGGCGGCGGCTTTGGTGGCCTTCGACCTCTTCATCGGCAACGGGGACCGCGCCTGCAATCTGAAGGCGGCGCTGGTCACTCCTCATGTGCGGCTCTTCGCTGCTTTCGATCACAGTCATGCCCTGCTTGGGGTCGAAAGCAATCCGACGAATAGCATCCGTAAATTGGCCGCGGGGGAACTCATCGTGCGCCGCCATCCATTTTATGGGCGTGTCCAGGCTGTTTTCCTGGAAGGCTGGATCAGCCGCATCGTGGCATTGCCTGATGGCTATATCCGGGAGTGCTGCCGGATGGGTAAACCCTTCCGTGCCGTGTCCGAAGAGTTGC
>JAJYPA010000067.1 GCA_021795795.1 Pseudomonadota bacterium
CGTACTGCTGCATATCATTTTGCACCGCCTGATGCATCGCCTGCATCAGCATCATGACCTGCTGCTGTTCCTGCTGGATAGTGAGGGCCAGTTCTTTGAGATCCAGAAGCCATTCGCGGGCATCGGTGCTGCCGCCGTCCGCGGCGGTTTTGAGCTTTCCGGCCAGCCCCTGAATGCCCTGAGTCACGCTTTGCCCTTCCTGCTGAAGCTGGTTGTACTGCTGTTCCACGGTGGCGATGTCCATATCTTTCTCCTCTCGGTGACAATTACAGTGTGGGCGCGATGCCGCAAGCATCGTTTTGCCCTGATTGAGGCTACCGCATCCAAGGTTCCCGCCTGGGTGACAGGTCCTCATCAAAACTTCCGTCATTCCCGGACATGACCGCCCAGATCAGAGCGGCAATCCAGCCGAGGATGGTCCAGCCCAGCAGAAGATCCACCAGGGTGATGGCCATCCGGTGCGGACTGCCCATGCTCCAGGCCAACAGCGCGGGCAGCGCATATATCCCAAATCCCACGATGAATGCCACCATCAGTAAGGCCACGAATCCGCTGCGGCTGTCCGCGATCCAGTGAAGCATGAAGGTCTGTCCCTGAAGTATTCCTAAGCAACGGCGTCAGCGATTTCCTTGGCCGTTTTGAACTTGACTGCTTTTTTGGCGGGAATCTGGATTTTCTGGCCATTGGCTGGATTGCGTCCCATCCTGGCGGCGCGTTCCTGGACCGTGAAGACGCCAATGCCGGGCAGGGCAATACGCGCTTCCCGTTGCAAGCCATCGCGGAGCGTGTCCGCGAATATCGTCAGAAAATGTTCGGGAAAATGTTCGGCGTCTTTCTTGGTCAGTGCACCATGGGCTGACATCGCCGTTACAAATTCTCCTTTGTTCATTGCCTTCTCCCACTGTCAACAACGATGGCCGGAGTATCGCAAGCACGCCAATAGTCTGTAAAGATGCGACTGCCGTATCCGTCGTTCAGCCCGTCAAAAACCCTCATCAGGTCCCCTCGCTCCCTATACCCGGTAGGACTCACTACCTGAATCGGAAGGGACTTATGCCCACGCAATACACCACCGTCCTTCGCCTCCGAATGCTGCCGGAGGACTATGCCGCCGTAAAAGCCAAGGCTGAGGCATACCGCCAGCCGTTATCGGCTTTCGCCCGGAATGCGATATGCGGCATTCCCATGGTCTGCCACCTGGATGAGGATGCCGTGGAGATGTTGGTCCGGCTGGGCGGACTGCTGTTGAAGCACAGCAAAGAGAGCGATCAGACAGGCTGGACGGTCACACAGCGCAATGAGTTTCTGGACCTGTCGTACAGGCTCCTGGGCATCGCCAGCCGGATTGAGGAATCGTTACCGGTAGACGATGGGGTTGCACCTGGCGATGGGGAGGACGCCCCATGCTAGGCAAGGTCGGCAAGTCCCGTGTCGGAGCGAAAAGTGCCGGCAAGAGTCCGTTCGCGGACCTGGTGAATTACGTCGCCCGCGAGGCGGACGGCAAGGGCCGCGAGGTGGACAAGGAAGAAATGGGGGTCCTCAATCTGGACGCCGACGTGGAGAATCTGGATCTGGTCATCAAGCAAATGGACATGGCCGCCGCCAAGACCGCCAAAAACGGCAAGTTCAAGGGCGATCCGGTGTACCACCTGATTCTGTCCTGGCAGGAAGGCGACAAGCCCACGCCGAAGCAGGTGAAGGATTGCGTTCAGCACACTCTGAAGGCTCTGGGCATGGAGGACTGCCAGGCGGTCTGGGCGATCCATCACGACACCGACAATGACCATGTGCACATCGCCGTCAACCGGGTCCACCCGGAGAAAGGTATTGTCATGGGGCCGCCGCGCCGGGATTACCACGTCATCGACAAGGCGATGCGGGAGTTGGAGCTGATTCATGGTTTCCGGCGGGACAATGGTCCCTATGTGACGCTGGATACCGAGAACGGACCGCAGATCGTCCGCATGTCCCGCAAGGAACGCGCCGAGAAGGGTTTGCTCAAGCATGGCGATGAAATAGGTCCGCGCACCACGCAGGCAGCCAAGTCCGCTGAACGGAGCCAGGGCGCGCCGAGCTTTCAGGAATGGGCGCAAGGGGAACCTGCGGTGACGTTGCGTGAGGCTTTGGAAGATCCAGACGCCACCTGGCGGAGCCTGCACGAGGCACTGGCCCCTTACGGGATACAGATCCAGACCAAAGGCACCGGCATGGTGGTGAGCACAACGCTGGAAAATGGCCGGGTTCTGGCCTGCCCGATCTCCAAGCTGGACCGGAACTTTACGAAGATGCGGCTGGAGCAGCGGCTGGGAGGCTTCGTCCCGCCCTCCCCTTCTTCTTCCCAAAACCCCGCCACCACCGCCGTCCGCAGGGCCACCTATGAGGGGTTCTTGCATAAAGCGCAATCCGGCCACGAGCAGGACGGACCCGTCCCGCACGATGGTGGAGACGGCCGACGCGCCAGGCGCCGCACCGAGCGGCAAAAGGCCCGCGAGGATCTGCATACCCGGTATCAATTGGATCAACAGCGTATCAAGGACACCCGGCGGGATGCTCGCAAGGCGCTACTGGCACGGCAGAAAGTGGAACGTGAGGCCCAGCGGCAGGACCACAAAGGCCGCAAGTCCCTGTTCATCACGCGCAAGGTCGCCACCGGCATGGGCCGGCAGGCTGCAACTTCCTTGTGGGCGTATACAGCGGCCAGCGAGAAGGAAACCTTACAGAAGCAGCACCTCAAAGAGCGCCACGCCTTGCCGCGCACCATGGTCTGGCGCGATTGGCTGGAACAGCAGGCTGCACCACCGATCAACGATGAAGCCGCCAAGGCCGCCCTGCGAGGTATCCGGTATCGGGAGCGGCGAGATGACAACCAGAAGAAGAATGGCATCGAGGGCGAAGAACTGGATGCGCTCAAGCCCATCTTGTCCAGGCTGCATCATGAAATCGACCACCGCCGTCAGTTGATCCATTACCGCGATGCGCAAGGCCGTGATCTGTTCACCGACACCGGCCCGCGTATCGATGTCCATGATCGGGCCGAATCCACCGTGGAAGCCGCTCTGCGCATTGCCGCGCAGAAGTATGGCGCGGTGGACATTACCGGCAGCACCGCGTTCCGGGAGCAGGTCGCCCGCGCTGCCGCCCGACTGGGCATCGAGGTCCGGGATATCGATCTGCAAAAGGTCTGGCAGATGGAGCGAGAGGTGACACAGCCGAAACAGCCACAGCGTGGGGACGAGGCGCGGAGACCGGAAAGGACAAACCGCTCTGCCCCACAGCAAGAGAGGCCTGACAAGGAGCGTTGACAATGGAATGGGGTTGCACCCTGCAAGGGGTTTCGCCAAGCGGGCAAGTGGCCTCGTAACATCCGCAGCCGGGCATGGATGCTTTTTCATCGTTTTCCCATCCAGGGCCTGACCGACTCGCCGCCGCAAGCGGCCTTTTCTTTTCCCACCACCCCCTCACCACAAACCGCCATTCCAAACCGCGATCAGGTTCACCGGCGTCCGTACACAAGGCAGGACTACTTATCGGAGACCTGCCATGTCGTTCAATTCAAATTCAGCCATCGATACCGACACCCTAACCCGTATTCCCTTACCCGCCATTCTGGCCGACCACGGTTACGGCATCCAGCAGACCGGTCCCGGACGCTTTGCCGCGGAAAGCGCGGACCATGCCGAACGTCTCAGCATTTCCCGGTTGCCCGATGGCAAGTGGCTCTACCGCGATCAGAATCACGCCGCGAACAAGGGCAACGCCATCAACTTCCTGCAGGCGCATGGAGCTTCCGGCTTCCGTGAAGCCGCCGATGCCCTTTCACCATACCTGCAAACAGAGAAGTCCACGGCCGCCACCGCGCTATTGAATGACCTGGATCACCGCTACCAGGATGCCGGGCGCGATGAGTTACAGCGGTTCAACACCGAGATCCCGCTGAACCGCTTCGTGGAGGCCCACGGCTGGACGCTGGACGACAAGGAATCGACGCGCACCTGGGAGAAGTATCGCAGCCCGGCGGGAGATTCCATCGTCATCAGTCCCGACAAGAATTTCTACTTTCACCAGCAGAACAAGGATCAGGACAAGGGCGGGGTCATTCAATTTACGCAGGCCCATGTGTTGAACAATGGCTCCCTGGGCGAGGTCCGCAAGTATCTCCGGGACTTCGCTGGCGACCAGCGGCCTGAGTGGAAAATGCAGGCACAACAGCGCAGCGCCGACGTGGTGAAGCTTCCGCAGATCGAGGACCGCAAGGCAGAATGGAAGGAGTTATCCCCGCTCTCTCCCAAGTCCTCCCACTACCTGACCGCACTTCGCGGGCTGGAGCCGGAAACCCTGGCGGCTTACGGCAAAAGCATCCGCACCGACATTCATCAGATCGAAAGTGGCGGCACCCGGCAGGGCGGCGAATTGCACAATGTCGCCTTCGCCCATGTCGCCATCGACAAGGACAATCAGCCGGTCATCGCGGGCTGGGAGAAGAAAGGCCCCGGTAAGAACAAGACGTTCAACGGCTTCCATGGCCATCGCGGAATCGCCGTTTTCAAGCATAAGGACTTTGACAATGCCGATGAATGCGGCCCCGACGGCATTGGATTTTGCCAGAAGATGATCCTCTGTGAATCGTCCATTGACGCGCTCTCGAAGGCGCAGATGGACGGGCGCCATCCCGGAGATGTCTATGTCTCCATCGGCGGCACCCCGTCAGCCGCCGCCGAAAAATCCTTGTCCGCGCTGATCCGCAAAAATGAGCCGCAGGAGGTGGTGCTGGCCTTCGACAATGACGATGCCGGGCGCGGATTCGCTGTCCACATGGAGCGTTATCTGGCGAGTGAGAACCAGAAGTTCCATATGCCCATGATCAACACTCGCCTGGAGTTTCCACCCAAGGGTTTTAAGGATTACAACGACATGATCCGTTCCAAAACACCAGAGCGGACGCAGCCACAAACCCGTGAAGCCGACGTCGGGATTGGGGGATGAGACATGGACGCATGCACCGTAAACCGTCCCCTTTCGAGTTTTCGAAATGCCACCCCGTTTCCCTGGCTTGGTGGTAAATCGCGGATGGTGAACACCATCCTCCCTCTCCTGCCATCCCACGCCACTTACGTGGAGCCATTTTCCGGCGCGGCGAACATACTTCTAGCCAAGAAACCCTCTCAGGTTGAAGTGCTCAACGACGCGTGCGGTCTTCTGGTGAATTTCTTCCGCGTCCTGCAAGACCCCGCCCAGAGATTGGCACTTCTGGACCGGCTGCAATGGACCCCCTACGCCCGCATGGAATACGCTCGCGCGCTGGAGCATCTGGACGATCCCGATCCGGTGATGAAAGCCTGGGCGTTCTTCACCGCTCAGTGCCAGGGGATATCCGGCAGCGGCTCCCTGGGCGGGCGGAACGCGAACAACTGGGGTTATTCCCGGACCGTTGATCAGGCTCAGTCTTTTCGCGGGCACGTCGAGAAACTGCCCGCCATCGCCCAACGGCTGCTGGAGGTGCATATTGAGCACGGCGACGGCGTTGGGGTGATTCGGCGTTGGGATGCGCCGGACACACTGTTTTACGTTGATCCGCCCTACGCGGACTCCACGCGGACCAATAAATCCGGACGCGCATCTTATCATCGCGAGATCGACGATGATGGGCAGCAGACGCTGGTGGACGCACTGCTTCGTCTCCAGGGCGGCGCCATTCTCTCGGGTTACCGCACACCCCTCTACCAGCCTCTGGAAGACGCGGGATGGGAGCGCCGGGAGTTCGCCGTGGATCTCTCCGCCGCCGCGCGGGTCAGGACCTTTGATCCCATGAGCGCCGCCAGTAAGGAGAAGCGCAAACGCATCGAATGCCTCTGGCTGTCGCCGGATGTGGCTGCTGCTGCTGCAAAAAGCGAACAGCAAGGCGGTCTGTTTGAGGCATTTTCCGGCGAAAGGGTCGGTACGCCATGAAAAAGACCACGCTCATCCTTCTCCTGGTTTCACTCTTGTCCGGTTGCGCAGGGTATGACGCCCAATATCCGCTGTGTTCCGTGCTGCCTACTGGATCATCGGGGTGCCCACCATCCCAAAAAGGAGCCTGATATGCTCAAGGTTGTCGGTGTTTATTGGAGAAAATCACCCGATGGATCATGGAAGTCACGCTGTCCCACGAGACCCGCTGGCCGCGCACCGAGCGTTTTGATGAATTATTGCCGTACCGAATGTCAGAGGCGACGGGAAATAACGTGTCGCTTCCAAATCCCAGCCAAGCATATGATCAAGTGGTGATGGGGTGGCAGGAGAATCAAAGCACCCGCCCTTGCAGGGTGCAACCCCCCTTTTCTCTTTTCCCATCACCCGTCACCACACACCTCAGGCCAATCGGGATCAGGTTCCGACCTGCCGGGTACACCATAGGAACCACTCTATGGAGGCCGACATGGCGACCACAAAGACTGAAATAATCGAGGCGCTGTTGCAGCGCATGGACGATGCCGTGGCGAGCGGCACGAGCCTTCCCTGGCAAAAGCCTTGGGAGCCGAAGTTAGGCGATCTGTCCGCGCCACAGAACCCCACTACGGAAAGGCTCTGTAGTCCGCCCACCACCCTGAAAAAACCCGCATCAGGTCCAACCCAGCCGGATATCTCATAGGAACCACTCTATGGAGGCCGATATGGCGACCACAAAGAATGAAATGCTCGACGCGCTCTTGCAGCGCATGGATGCTGCACTGGAAAAAGACGTAAAACTGCCCTGGCAAGGTCCTTGGGATCCCAAGTATGGGGAGCTCTCCGCGCCGCACAACCCCACCACAGAAAGACTCTATAGTCCTTTGAATGGACTGATCCTGTCCACGGCAGCGTTGGAACATGGTTTCGACGATCCCCGCTGGATGGGGTTCAACCAGGCCAAGGAACAGGGCTGGAGCGTCCGCCGTGGCGAACACGCCGCCGCGCGGATCTTCTCACCCATCATCAAAAATGAAATCAATCCCAGAACGGGAATTGAGGAACCCCGCGTTGCAGCCTATCGCGGTACGCCGTTGTTCAACGCCGCGCAGATGGATGGCATTCCGCCCATGCGGGAGATACCGGAACAGGAGCGGCTGCCCAAGACCGTCGAGCTGGATGCCATCGCACAACAGATGGGGGTGGCTATCCTGCATTCCGGCAGTGGCGCTTTTTACAGCCCCGGAAGGGACCGTATCCAGTTGCCGGACCGGAATACATTCGCCGATCAGCATGGCTACGACGCCACCAAGGCGCATGAACTGTCCCACGCCACCGGCCATGAAAGCCGTCTGGATCGGGACAGCCTCCGGCAATACACGTCCATCAAGGGCCGCGCCGCCGAAGAGATGACCGCCGAGATCGGCGCCTATCTGCTATCCACCCGTCTGGGCGTGCCGTTCATGGGGAACAACCCGGACATGACCGACGCACAGCACGCCGCATATCTGACGACATGGGCCAGGGACCTCTCCCCGGACGAGCGCCGCGCTGCCATCGAGCAGGGCATCAAGGCCGCCGGTCACCTGGAAAAGCAACTGGGGCTGGCGCGGGAGAATGGGTTGGTCACGGAATTGGAAAAACATGCGCCAGCAACGATGGAAAAACTGCAGATAAACCCGGAACCCGTGCGCACTGCAAACGGGGAGACGATTACGTACACTACCAGTAAACCGGTGGACATGGTCTGGGGACCAAAAGTGGCAGATTATCGAGACCCGGACAAAGCCCAGAGCATGCAACAGTTTATGGCGGATGCTGAAAAAAACAACGCGCCCATACGCGTTTTTATGCCCAATTCGGACGCAAAAGTTAAGGCGGCGATGCAGGCCATGATCCAGAAGCCCCTTGAATTTCAGAATGCCGGTGGCGGCACGGTGTTCGGCCAGAAAATTGATTATAAAATGATGGACGCTGCCGGCAACCAAATGTCAGCTCTGCTGTTGCATATGGGGAATGTCAACCCTGAAAAAGGCTTGCATAGTGAGTGTTTGGCGCTTATTCCCCTGGAATATCTGTCTAAAGAGCAACTGGATTCCGGCGCAAAGTCGGCGCATTTTATCGACCTGGGTGGGCCTGGACGCACTGACCGAAATGCGGATTTTGTAAAACAATTGAGTCTGGCGATCGAAGGCACACATTTTAAGCGGTACGATTTTGTGCAGATTGACACGGGCCGAAGCGTGGAGGCGTTTGACAAGGCTACCGGCGAACCGACGACACAGCGTGATGCACTGACGATCACGCGCATAAGCAATGGCCGCAGTTACAAGCGTGGGCTATTGACCAATTTTGATGTTGAAGCGTTGAAACAGTGCCATGAACAGGGTCCTGGATCTGCAGAGCGGGAAGTGGCGGGCCACGATATGGGGGCGACACCCGACGTCAAGGCCGCCATGCGGCAAAAGCCGGAAAAAGTGTTATCGGGACCATCCGACAAAAACGTGGTCGCCATGGGCGACTTGATGGCCGGGGATTTCGTCCGCGTATCCACAAGCGACTCAACTCGCCATACCGACGCCATTGTGCTGAAAGTTACGAAGGAAGGCATTAGCGGCAAGATTATCCAGCCCGTGCGGGAGAAAATCTGGATGCCGGAGCCGGTACCGGGTTCGCACCCGACACGGGATAGCCATTGGATGTTCGCTGCTGGTGAGCTGAAAACAGAGCTGAAACCCGGCGGCGCATATATCTCCGCGCATGAGCCTAATGCCGTGCCGGGCATCGCCCGCCTGGATCCGCTGGCGAAAGCCGGTCTGGCGACGGACGGTGAAAAGCTGGCTTTGCACATGTCGCTCAATCGCTTCATGAAGGATCGTGGGGAAGCCGCCATCGCCCGGACGAGCCAGCCGCTTCACAAAATCACCCTCACCCATCGCACGGACCTGAAAGACCGCGTGTGCCCAGTATCCATTCCGGGCAAACCGGATCTGGAAATGAGGAATCACCCCAGGCAGGCAATATCCGGTGTGCTGAAGGATTTTTCCAAAAGCGAGTTCATTCTGGACACGCGGGAATTTGGCACGGTCCGGGTAGAAACCGGCAAGAACATGTTCATGGAGCGCGAAGAGGAATTACGGAACGCCGTGGGCAAGCCGGTAGATATCGCACTGGATAAAACCGGCAAGGAACTGACCCTTGCCGTGCATCAGGGCCTTGCAGGCGGCAGCCAGGGGGTGAGTGTCCTGTTCGATAAATTCGACACGCCTGCCCGTCCGTTTGGCCTGATGTCCGCTGTAGATATGGGCAAAACCACTGCGAAGCCTGTTACCGGCAAGCTGACCCACGTTCACGACAGTAATGTCATTGAATTGCGGCTCGCCGGAAAACCCTTGCAGGGTGCAACCCCCTTGCCGGGTGCAACCCCCGTGCTGGTGTACGGCCCGGAGCCGGACAAGGCGCATCAGGCAGAAATACGGAATTTGATCGGCAAGCAAGTTCGCGTTTCGGTCAATAAGGATACGGGGCGACTTGCGGTGAAAGCGATACAGCCGACGCAGCAGCAGGATATCGGCCTTGAGCGTTAACCATCGACACGAAATATAAAGGAGGTTTTTATGGAACAAAACATGCGGAACACCCCTTGCAGGGTGCAACCCCCTTGCAGGGCGCAGCCCCCGCAAGAATGGCTCGACACCACGGCGACCATCGCCGATCAACTGAACATACGCATCCCCTTAGTAACCATGGCTCCCGCGTGGTTCATGGGGCTTAACGCTGGCATGACGCTCCCCAACAGCCGCGTCCTGGTCAACCCGAAGGCGCTGAATTTGCCGGATGATGCCCGCCGTTATGTGATGGCCCATGAGATCGGGCATGTCACGCGCTGGCACGGCAAGGCGGCCTTTCTGGCCTTCGCCGCGCTGGTACTGCTATACGCCGTGAATCCGGCGCTCTGCGGGCTGATCGGCTGGACTTACATTTTTGCCGTCCTGGTGCCCTACGGCCTGGGCGACCGTGCCGAGTTTCAGGCGGACGCCACTGCCGCCGAGGTGATGGGATCGCCCTACGCGGTGATTCGGGCGCAGCGTGAGGTGATAGGCGTCATGGGTGGCCGTGTCACTCCACAACGGGAACGCCGCTGGAAACGGTTGCGGGCGCTGGCCCAGGCACAGACGAAGAGCGAGCGGAGTTCCGGGCCACCCGGGCAAAGCGATGAATCCGGTGGTGATGGAGCGGCGGAAGAATGAAGACACCACCGCCCTTGCCGGGTGCAACCCCATGCAGGGTGCAACCCCTTGCCGGGTGCAGCTTTTCGTTTCCCATCACCTGTCACCACACGCATCAGGCCAATCGCGATCAGGTGGCGGCCTGCCGTACAGACCATGAGCAGATCTTTCACCGTATCATCGATTGATTGAAAAGGAGCACCACCATGAGCGCATCGAGAACCACCCGTGAATCCCTGCTGGCCGAATTCAAGGCGGCCCGCGAGTCCGCCATCGCCAGGTCCCAGGTGGATGTGGGGCAGATCGCCGAGCGCCACCGCGCCGAGCGTGCCGAAGCACTGAAAGCTTTTGCGGAAAAGCGCGAATCGCTGGTTACCGGCTTCAAGGAAACCGGCATCCCGGAAGCCGCATATCCGTCCATCCTCGCCATCGAACAGGCCAAGCACATGGAGCCGGTGGTAGCGCGGCAGGTGCAGGAACAGAATGCGTCCCTGGCCGTCGAGGGTGTACCCACCTGGGACGGATTCCTCACCGAAAAATCCAGGGCGGGCGAGGCCCAGGAGGCGGCATTGGCGGATGAGCTGCTGGCCGAACTGGATGCCCGGAAGGCAAAGGGTGAAGACGTCAGCAAGGAAAACGGCATCGAGGGCGAGCCGCTGGACCCCGGCAAGCTCAAGGCGTCGATGTTCGACGGCATCAAGTACGAGTATGACAAGGACGCCGACTCGGTGCATTACAGCCGCAAGTCGGACGGCACGGAGCTCTTCGAGGATAAGGGTTCCCGCATCGAGATGAAGGAGACCAGCGCGCAGACCATCGAGACGGCCTTGCTCCTGGCGCAGGAACGCTTCAAAAAGGGCACGCCGCTGACCATCACCGGCGACGAGGACTTCAAGAAGGAAGCCGCCCGCATCGCCGGGAAGCTGGGCATCGCCATCAAGAACAAGGATCTGCTGGAAGTCTGGCAGCAGTCCCGCGACAAGGCGGCCATGGGCATCAGCGACGAGGAACCGGACATCGCCCCGCGCAACGGGTTCTCCGGCGAGGAAGCCAAACAGGACCTGTGCAAAGATGGTCCCGCACCAGAGCAGGCTGCGCCTGATCTCGCTGGTGAAGGGAAAACAAGCGACAGTGCAGTTTCGTGCAAAAAAGGGGAAGCACGTAGTGCATCTTCCCGCGAACCGGCCACCAGCAAAGAGACCCCTTCACGGGGCGCAACCCTCTTCAAGTTGCTGGATCACGGCACGGCCCCGTACCAGTTCAAGGAGGGCGAGACCAAGTCCTACTTTGTGAAGACGCAGGACAATGCCGGCAAGGAGCACGTCACCTGGGGCGTGGACCTGCAGCGCGCCATGGAAGACTCTGGCGCTACCAAAGGCGACCTGTTGACGATCAAAAACCAGGGCAAGGAGGAGGTCGTCGTCAAGGTGGTGGATAAAGATGGACAGGAGCATTGGAAACCGACCCACCGCAACCGCTTCGACGTCACGGTGGCGGACATGCCCCTCAAGGCCGTGCCACACCTGTCCGACGCGGCGGGCAAAGCCGGGTACGCACACGATGCCACCACCGGCCGCGTGACCATCCCGGCGAATGATTATCTCGCCGCCAAGGCGGAACTCTCGGTGTTGTCCGGGTCCGGGCACCATGCCCTGCACCAGTCCAGCCAGGTTCCGTTCACGGATCTCCAGCCCACCGAAAAGCACGCCCTGGTCTCCGCCGGCCTGGCGGATGAAAACGGACTGAACCGCCGTGGCGTCGCGGCGGCGCTGACTTCCGACCGCCTGCTGGAAATCCGTCGTGCGCAGGCTCCGGAAAATCTCAAGGGTGCCGCTGTTCAGCCGGGGTATGAAAAGGCTGCGGCACTGCCTGAGCGTGAATCTGTGCAGGAGCAGACGCGGGTCAAGGCCCAGGAAGTCGCTCAGGAACAGGACCAGAAGCGTATCCTGGTTCGCAACGAGGACAGCCAGGCGCAGGAGAAGAAGGCGGAAGTCAAGGAGCGCAAGGACGGCAAAAAGGAACGGAAGATCGAAGAGCGCAAGATCGAGCGTCCCGCCCGCAGCCGTCAGCCGCGAATCGACAAGGGGCAAGAACTGTCCAGGTAACGTCCGCTTCATCTGCCTGTCACCACCAGCCCCGGCCAGCAACCGGGGCTTTTTATGTCCATTCCTTCGCGGGACAGGCGACTCCTAACCGGTGGTGAGGGGATTGGGGAAAGGAAAAAGGATCGGGCACGGCTGCGGCCGCAACAACATTGGCGCTTTATCTTTTTCCCACCCCCCAACACCACTATCTCGGCGACCGTTCCAGGGCGAGAAACCGCGATCAGGTTCCGCATGGTCCGGTAAGCATGTAGGCGATAACGCCTTTTTCTTGAGGATTTTCCCATGAAGAAAGTTTTGATTCCCGTCATCGCGGCCATGACCCTTGGCGCCTCCGGCCTGGTTCTGGCCGGGACTCCGTTGACCAGTCCGGCACTCGGACTGGGCTATACGTCCATTGGTCTTTCCGGCCATGCCACCCGTCCCGGTGTGAAGCTGTTTGCCAGCCAGCGCTTCGCCAATGATGTTCGGTTAAGCGGCTCGGCGACCTTCGCGCGCGGCTTTTGTGATATGGATGCCAACGTTGGTCAGTTCATCCCCTTGTCTCGCGATATTGCCCTGGAACCGCTGCTGGATGCGGGTTTTCTGAGCATGAACTACAACCAGCAGGAGGTGGGGTATAACGTCAGCACGGTAAATGCTGGTTACGGTTTCACCTATCAGCAGACCATGCCGTACAGCTACACCGTCCCGGCCAGCATCCAGGACGTCTACGCCATGGCCGGAGCCAACCTGGAATACCGCATCACCCGTCGCGTGCGCTTCTCCGTCGGCGGCGGCTTCGGGCACACGCTGACGGTACTGAACGGCGCCGGCGGCCAGGTGTACCGGGGACGGGCGGACCTGACCGCCGGACTCTCGCGGCACTGGTCCAGTGACATTGACGTGTCGTACCTGCACTTGCCCGGCGTATCCATCACCCGGTATGGCGCGGGGGTTTCGTACCACTTCTGATCGCAGCCCTTGCAGGGTGCAACCCCTTGCAGGGCGCAGCCCAGGTCCCCCCACTTTCAGCCCCGGCCAGCAACCGGGGCTTTTATCGCCTGAAGCCAGAAAAATTTGCTCGCTATTTTCAAGGGGTGTGGGACTTGTCTAATAAGGAGATACCACCATGGAAACGCTTTTCATTGTTCTGGGATTTTTCATCTGGCTGATCTGCATGCTTTACATCACCGTTTTCATCCAGGAGAACGGGTTCGAGTCGGTGCTGATAGTGCTGGCACTCCCGTTCATTCTGATCTGGATGGGCCTCAAGGCCGCTTACGAATGGTTTGAGTTCAATTTCCTTTGATCTCGCCGCTGGCCGCAGCCATCAGGCGGCGGTCAGCCCTACAGAGGGGGTAAACCACCGTCTCTGCAAGGAGTGCCGTCATGGCGAACCCCAACCTGTATCAAATCCCCAAATCCCAGGGCGACATGACCCGCGTGGTCTGGCCCGCCTTGGGCCTCTTCCTCATCATCACGCTCATCGGCTTCTGGGCGGCTACCGAATACGCCGCCTGGGCCTTTCAGTATAACAAGGTCCTCGGTGCCGCCATGGGGGTGCCCTTGGTCTATGCGCCCTGGGACATCGTGGTCTGGAGCCTGAAATTTGATAAAGGCGTCACCGGTCCGGTGCCGCACGTGTTCGAGGTCGCGCACGTGATGACGGGCATTTTTGCCATACTGGCATTATTCTTTCCCGTCGCCTACTCCTACCGGCGTACGCGCAAACTTAGCCATCAGCAAAACGACCTGCATGGGTCGGCGCACTGGGCCAGCGACGCTGAAGTCCACGCCACCGGGCTGCTCCCTTCTCCGCAAAACGCGGGTGGGGTTCTCTTCGGCTCGCACACCATGGAAAACGGCGAGACCTTTTATCTCCGGCACAACGGTCCGGAACACATCCTGGTGTATGCGCCGACCCGTTCCGGCAAAGGCGTCGGCATCGTCATTCCGACGCTTTTATCCTGGCTCGCCAGTGTCTTTGTCTACGACATCAAGGGCGAAAACTGGCACCTGACCGCCGGGTTCCGAGAGAAGGTGCTGGGTCAGCGCTGTATCCGTTTCGCACCTTGGGATTTAACCTCCGCGCGATTCAATCCGCTGGATGAAATCCGCCTGGACCACAATCTGGTGAAAGACACCCAGAATATCTCTACTATGATCGTGGACCCCGACGGCAAGGGGCTGAACGATCACTGGGCGAAAACCGGCTTTGACCTGATGTCCGGCGTGGTGATCTTCGTCAAACTGACGCCGGAACTGAAAAATGACGAGCGGTGTCTCTCCACGGTTCAGGCCATTCTCTCCGACGGCGGTCCGATCCGTAAAATCGCGGAACGCATCGAGCAAGAGAAAGCGGACGCCCGTGACGAGGATGACGAGACGAAGATGATGGCGGGCTTTGCCGCCGTGATGACTTATGTGCGCGATAAGGCGCATGAGATGCAGGAGAATGGGACAGAAACAGACCAATGGCGGTTGTTTGGCTGGAAGGCGGCCGGCGAGGCGGCGCAGAGCTATCTGAACAAGGCCGGCAACGAGGCATCGGGCGTCCTGTCCACGGCCATGAGTTTTTTGAGCGTCTACCGGGATCCGCTGGTGGCGCGAAACACCGCCGTCTCGGACTTCACGCTGGAATCCCTGATGGGCGGACCGGATATCGACGGCAAGCCCTGTGCGCGCAAGACCTCATTTTACATGGTCAACCCGCCCACCGATGCCGACCGGCTCAAGCCTCTGACTCGCTTATTACTGAATCAGGTGGTGCGGCGGTTGACGGAAAGAATGGATTTCGATGAATCCGGCCAGGGGCACAGTGTCTATCCCCATCGTCTGTTGCTATTGATTGATGAGTTTCCGTCTCTGGGCAAACTGGATGTGTTTCAGAAAGCCCTGGCGTTCATCGCCGGATACGGCCTCAAGGCCCTGTTGATCATCCAGAGTAAAAACCAGTTATATGGTGAATACACCAAGGAGGAGGCCATCACCGACAATTGTCAGCTCCGTATCGCCTTTACACCGAACCGAATTGATTCAGCCAAAGAACTCTCGGAGACTGCCGGCAACTTCACGGCGTCGCACACTCAGCGACAGTATTCCGGCAACCGCCTGCAGGTGCTCCTGCAGCACGTCAATACCAACGAGCAGGTCGTTCAGCGTCCCCTGCTGACGCCTGAAGAGTTCATGCGCTTACCGGCTACCGATGAGGTGGTTTTCATGTCCGGCCATGCGCCGATCTATTGCCAGAAGATCATCTATTACACGGATCCGGTGCTGAACAAGCGCAGGGCGATACCGCCGCCGGTATTATCCTTCCCGACCGGGTCTGTTCCCGCGGTACAGGAGGCGGAAGCTTTACCGGCGGCGCCCGGCACCACCGCATCGGTGCGCGCGGAAACGGGTGATGCTGGTCTGGGGCCTGGGGCAGAAGAGGATCCCCGGGCGGTTATTGCCCGGTTTATCGGCGTGAAACCGGTGCCAGCGAACACTTCGGATGCAACCGTAGTCCAGAAACTGTCGGACGAGCGACGGGTTCCGGAAACCCGTGGCATCGAGGCACCGGGAGATGAGGAGCGCGATGATGACCCCCTTGCCTGAAGCCCCTGCCTTTTTCCGCATCCCGTTCACCACCCACTTTCAGAGGCTGCTGCCTGTCGCCGTGGCCGGAGCAATTATCGCCGGGGCAGTGACGGCCTGGGATCATGGCGACTGGCGGCTGAACCTCTCGCCCAGCGAGCCGATGGGGATATGGTCAGTGACGCCCATAGCGCCGGGAACCCAATTGCATGCCGGCGAGATAGTGACACTCTGCCCGCGCCTGCCGGAGGGCTTCCACTATGGCTGGTTGATGGATAGGGACCATGCCGCGAACGCCTGCGCCGATGGCCGCACACCGTATATCAAATCCATCGTCGCGGGTCCGGGGGACGTGGTTCGGGAGACTGGTCATGGCGTCATCATCGACGGACACCCGCTCCCGGGCAGCCAGCCACTGCCGTTCACCACCAGCAAGCCGCAAGTCCGCCTTCCGCAATGGCGGGGAACCATCACGCTCAAGTCTGGGCAGTATTGGGCTTATGGTGCCGGGGATCCGCGTTTCTCCTTCGATTCCCGATACTGGGGACCGTTCCTGCAATCGCAGGTGCGGGGCATTGCCCGGCCCATAGCGGTCTGGAAATACGACTGGACGCCCAGGATGAAGGATTGAGGCCAAATACATGCAGTACCCTTGGGCAGGGCTGAGGGGATGCGGCCGCCGTGGTGATGCCCGGTCAGTTCAGTCAGTCAGTTCCAGTCGCCGCTCAATCCGGTCCAATCGCTCCCGGATGCGGTCAATGGCGTGCCTGTCCTGAATGATTTCCGCGTAATTGCCGGCTTCATCCCTGGCGATGCGGGTAAGCCCGATCTCTATGCCGCTCAAACGCGCCATCATCTCGTGGTCGCGTTCGCGGGCGGCGTCCAGTTCCGCCCGAATCTTCCTGAGTTGCTCTAATACCAGATTGTCTTCGGCCATGCCATGAACCTCTTTGCCGCATGGAAAGATTATGGATGCCGCGACGGGAAAGCGCAACGCCTTAGCCCCGCCTTAGCCACAAACCCCGCAACCCTGGACTTTGGGGGAATGCGATTTCGCGTCTAGCTGCGAACACCACCGCATCAGAAAAACAGCGATCAGGTCCCACGAGGTCCGGATAGATGGCAGATCCACTTTTTACGTCAGAAATTTTCAATTTGGCCCCGCGCTACCGTAAACAAACAGGAGCAATATCCATGAAAACGAAGATCATCACAGTTGCAGTGTTAGCGGCTCTGGCACTTTCCCCCGCAGCAGCCTTTGCAACCGCCTACTCCACGACCAACACGTCTACCAGTCCATCCACCACGGCAGATGCCGGCGGTGATATGGCGACCGGCGACTCTGCAAGCGCGTCGGGTACAACGGTTACCCAGGGTGCGACCGCAGAGAGCCAAAACGGGGACAGCATAAGTGTGAGTTTGCCGTCCGGCACGTCGTCGGATCAGGCGCTTTCCACCGCTATTGGCACAGATTCAACCGCCGGGCAGTCGGGATCGCAGACAGTATATGGCGGGGATACCGCCGTTGGTGATTCAGCAGCCGCAACCGGGTACGATTCAACTACCGTTGGCAGCCAGGCGACCACGGCTGGCAACTCAGGCGGAACCGCACTCGGTGCCAACACCCTGAGTGAAATGGGCGGAACGGCCGTGGGGGATAACGCCAAGGCAAACACCCTGGGCACGGCGACGGGCACCGGTGCTGAAGCCAATACCGCCGCAACTTCCGCGGGCGAGCAAGCAAACGCCGCCGGGGTTGAATCGACCGCCCTGGGTGAAGGTTCTTCTGCAACGTCGGTCGGGTCCGTAGCACTCGGCGCGCAATCGGTGGCCTCTGGATCTGATGAAGTATCCATCGGTAACGCCAACCTACAGCGCATTCTCACCAACCTGGCGGCTGGAACGGTCTCATCGAGCAGCACCGACGCGGTGAACGGCAGCCAGCTGTATCAATTGCAGCAGGAACTGGCGGCGATTCCCACGACATCATCCACCACGCAGACCAACTATTCCCCCCAGATCTCCCAGCTTCAGCAAACGCTTTCCAGCGTACAGAAGACTCTGGAAAGTCCGCTCGGCGACTGTGTATCCAAGGATGGCGCTCTGGCGTGCTCAATCTCTGGGGAAAAGGCGTCCACGGCTAATGGCACGGGATCGGTGGCCGTCGGTGATGGCGCATCAGCTAACTTCCAAGGATCGCAGGCCATTGGCACGGGTGCGCAGATTGTACTGCCCAGCAACACCCCCCAAGGGGCATCCACCGTGGGCGCCATCGCCATCGGCGATGGTGCAATCGCGAACGCCGACCCCGGCACCGCGCTTGGTGATCAGGCGGCGGCGCTTGGTGCGAACAGCACGGCGGTCGGGTACCAGGCAACGGCAACGGGCAACGATTCTGTGGCCGTGGGTGCGGGGTCCACGGCAACCCGCGCGGACAGTTTCAGCGTCGGCTCTGACACAAACAACCGCCAGGTTACGCACGTCGCGGCGGGCACCCAGTCCACGGATGCGGCGAACGTCGGGCAGTTGGATGCCATGGGGCAAGGCTTGCAGGCGCAGTTCTCGCAGGAAAGCGCGGGCATCTTGAGCTCCGCCAAGGCTTATACCAACACCAAAATGAGCGAGATCGGAGCGCTGTCTGCCGCCAGCACGGATGCCGCATTCGCTGCGGCTGGTCTCCATGGCGTCAACCGGATCGCCGCAGGTGTCGGTGAAATGAACGGGCAAACCGGCGAAGCCATCGCTTATCAGCATGTCTTTTCCCGCAACTGGGATGCCAACGTCACCGTGGCTTTTGGTGCCGGATCGCCGCAGGTCGGGGTCGGAGCTGGATTTAGCTGGTAATGAAAAGTAAAGAGCGCAGGCTTTGGCCCAGAAAAAGGCCGGGATTAACCCCGGCCTTTGTCTTTCCCGCCACCCCATTTCACCACACCAGAAATATGAGCATCAGGTCCCACGAGGTCCGGATAGATGACAAATCCACTTTCCAACAGGAGTACCACCATGCTGACCACCAAAGACATTCTGGATAAGCATTCCGTCGCGGACTACGCCTTGATCTACCTGGGCGCCCGCCGCCCCTCTCCCGCCATTGATCCAGATATTCGCTATTGCGTGGAGGAATCCCCCGACCCTGAACTCTGCAAAGATCGCGGCGGCAACGTCATGATCTTCGATAGTGAGGCGCAGGCGTTCGAGTTCCGGAAAGCCCTGGGGATTCCGTACCCGGTACTGGCTTTCCGCGATCAGCCGCTGCCCGACTTTGGGCCTGACATGGATGAGCCTGAAGGGCCACAGGACGATGAGTACAGCATCGACATCCCCGACATCGAAGGAGCACTGGCATGAAGACCGCGAAAAACATCCGCATGGCGGTGCTGTCCGCACTTCTGGGATTTTCGGTCCTGGCCCCGTGCGCGGCTCTTGCCACCACCGTGCCCGGTGCAACCGTGCCCGGTGCAAACGCATCCAGTGCCGCTCTCGCCAACGACGCCGGGGTTTCCCAGGCGGAGTTGCAGGCCGGTACATCCTGGTTCAACAGCGACCAGAACAGTACCGGCTACCAGAACAGCGGGCAGTTGCGGACCGGGAATCCGCTGGGCGGGCAGTCCCAGGTCCAGGGATCCCTTGCGGCCAGCCAGTCGGCGGCGGCAAGCAATCCCTATTTTGCCAGCATTCTGGCCCACTATTACAGGCTGTACAACGGCTATTACGACAGTTACCTGACCGACCAATCACTGGCGTCAGGGGCGTCGTCCGCCTATTCCGCCTGCGTCGCCAAAGGTGGAACCGACTGCCTCAACAAGTCCAGTTATTACAGCAGCCTCGCCGTCACGGCCTACGGCCAATATCAGTATTACTACGGACTCTGGAACAAAGACTGGCAACAACAGCAGGCGATGGAAGCCACCGCCGGTCAGCAGTCGGTGCTAAGCGGCGCGTCGGCGCAGTCCAGCCAGCAGTCCTACGGCAATTATCAGAACGACCAGAACACCATGAACGCAGATGCTCAGGCGGCGGCGACGGATACGCAAACGGCGAACATCGGAACCAATACTGCCGCCGTGAGCTCCGGCCAGCAGGCGGCAACCAGCGCGTTGAACACCATTCAGCAGGAGACAGGGGTCACCCAGAATCAGCAGAGTGGTACGGTCCCAGCCACTCCCGGTGCATCCCCCTTCTCCTATACCGACCCGCTGCAGACCGCCATGGAAAACGCCAATCAGGCGGCCATGCAGGATGCGCAAACCGCCGTGGTCCAGCAGCAGTACAGCGATAACCGGTCGGCGGCAGCTACCACTGCCGACAGCCAGGCGCAGGCGGATGGCGCGGCGGTTTCCGTAGCGCCAACGCCGGAGAGTGCAATGATCTGGACCACCGGAGCCAGCCTCGCCAGCGGCACGGCGAATGCTTACCAGCAGGACGCGAACAGCACCGCCGCTACCGCGCAAGCGTCACAGCAATCCTTCGTGCAAAACCAAAACCAGGCCAACGCCGACGCCGTGACCATCGCAAGCGCTACCAATGCGGCGGCGGAGCAATACGCCCAGCAGCAAGCGGCCAAGAACGGTGTGAACTTCACTGCGCCGGTTACGTCGGACACCGCCGTCCAGAACCAGATCGCCCAGGCGCAATCGGCCATCAACCAGGACAATCTCACCGCCGAAGTCCAGGCGGCGAATGCTTACAGCCAACAGCGCATCGCATCGGACATGGCCATCGACGCCACCACGGCATCGCAACAAGCCCAGGCGGCCCAGAGCAACGCCAGTGCGGCGCAGAAGGTTTCGCCCTCACTGGCGAAAACCTGGAACGCCGTGGCGGAATCGGAAACCGCCAGCGCATCCCAGGCCCAGCAGGCGGCGCTTTCCGCCACCAGCGCGGCCAGTACGGACATCGCCGCCGCCAATGCGGCACAGGCCAACGCGCAACAGGCGGCGGGGAGCACGGGCATGGACGGCGCGGCGATCACGCAGGGACAGGATGCCGCCCAGGCGGCTTTCCAGGCTATTCAGCAAGCCACGGGAGTACCGCAATGAGCACGGACAATCCACAAAAGCCGCAAACCCAGGCGCAGGTCTACCGCGAGCGTCAGATGGAGAGTCTGCGCCGGACCCTGGGCGACGACATTCTGGGGTTCCTGAACGACCCGGCCATCATTGAGATCATGCTGAATCAGGATGGCAGGATCTGGGTGGACGTGCTGGGCGGGGACATGGAGCCCCGCTCGGCGATGGACCCGGTGCGCGCCAAGATGGTCATTGAGACCGTAGCCTCCATGCTGGACACCAGCATCACCAAGGAGAATCCGATCATCTCCGGTGAATTGCCTCTGGACGGATCCCGCTTCGAGGCGCAAATCCCGCCCATCGTGGAGGCGCCGACCTTCGCCATTCGCAAGAAAGCCCTGCTGGTGTTCACGCTGGATGATTATGTGGCCAAGGGCATCATGACGGAGCGGCAACAAGACCTGATTATCGACGCGGTCCGGGAGCGCAAAAACATTCTGGTGAGTGGGGGTACGAGTACGGGCAAATCGACCCTCGCCAACGCCGTCCTGCACGCCACCAGTCAGGCAAGCCCGGACCACCGGATCATTATTATCGAGGACGTCCGCGAACTCCAGTGCGCCGCGCCCAATGTGGTGTTCTTCCGCACGTCCGACGAGATCGACATGACTCGGCTCCTGAAATCCACCATGCGCATGCGCCCCGACCGGATCATTGTCGGCGAGGTGCGAGGGAAGGAGGCCCTGGACCTGCTCAAGGCGTGGTCCACCGGCCACCCCGGCGGTATTGGCACCGTCCACGCCAACAACGCCCGCGCCGCACTGGTGCGGATCGGCATGCTGGTCCAGGAGGCCAACGTGCCACCCAACCCGGAACTCATTGCCGAAGCCGTCAATGTCGTTGTCAGCATCCGGCGCACATCAACCGGCCGCATTGTTGATGAAGTGCTGGCAGTAAAGGGTTTTGAGAACGGGCGGTTTTTGACCGAGTCGCTATAGCCGCCGCGTCCAGCTCAACACTGGTGATGGTTGGGGGTGGGGGAAGAGAAAAGTCCTCCGCCCCCTTCCTAATTTCCCATCACCCCAACCACCACCATCCCCCTCCAAAAAACAGCGATCAGGTCCCCCGGCGCCCGAATACAGGATAGGCATCGCATCCAGGAGGAAATTGCCATGTTTGGAAAATTGAAGCAGTTGAAGCAGCAATCCGTGAAGTTCGCCGCGAAGTTCGGCACCGCGACCCGCGACGCTTATTTCAAGGCGGGCATGATCATCGGCGTGATCCTGCAGGCGGGAGCCATTCCGGCCTTCGCCACCGGTTCCGGGACTTTGCCCTGGGACGGTCCCATCCAGACCTTGACCAGCAACCTCACCGGCCCGGTCGCCACCGGCATCAGTGTCGTGGCGTTCCTGGCCGCAGGCGCCGCGCTGGTGTTCGGCGAGGAACTGGGCGGCATCGCCAAGAAGGCACTCTACGTGGTCCTGGGCATTTCCATGATCGTGTTCGGCAACAACTTCATGAGCGATCTCGGCATCACCGGCGCCATCGTGTAGGTCGCGCCGGGCGTTTTCCGCCCTGCAGCTGGTCGCGCAGGGCGGTGCTTTACCGTTTTACCAACCAGAGGAGTAATACCCATGCAAACGAACAAAACCGAAGCAGGTTTCACCCTGATCGAGTTGATGATCGTCATCGCCATCATCGGCATTCTGGCGGCCATCGCCATTCCGCAGTACGAGAAGTACATCGCCACGGCCAAAGCACAGGATGTGTCGCAGAACCTGCATCAGGCCGTTACGGCGGTGTCAGCCGCGGTGGCGGCGGCGCAGGCGGGACAATCCACAACAATGACGGGTACTGGTGGTGACCTTGGCACCCAGAATGATCCGGCTGACACAGCGGTTGCGGCTTATGTTTCCGGTACGCCCGGGGCGTGTGGAGAAATCGGGGTTTCGCCGAACATTATTGACCCTGCATCCACCGCCACATCGGCAGCCATCGTCGTAGACGATACTTGCACGTCAACGACGGTGCAGGCGGATATTGCCGCCGCAGTCAGCGCCGAAGGATATGGCACGGCCTACGGTTCCACAACCGCCGGTGGTTCCAATATCACCATCAGCATAAGCGGCAATGGTGCCATTGCTCCGTAAGTTAACACCGACAGTCACGCATGGGGACCTTTTGCGTTTTCCACCCCAGGGCACGACCGACTCGCCGCCGTAAGCGGCTTTTTTCCCGTAACCGCATTTCCACCCGTCTTCAGATCGCGATCAGGTTACGCCCAGCCCAATACATCACAGAACGGACATCTGGAGACAGAACATGGACACCACCGCAAAGCAGGAAATCACCATCCATCAGGCGCTGCATCAGCCCATTCTGGTCATGGGCGGCGAACGCAAACTAGTCGCGTTTCTGGCCGTCATCGCCGGCGTCTTCATCATTTCCCTGGCTCAACTCTGGGCCGCCGTGTTCGGCGTCCTGCTCTGGGTTTTCGGGCAATGGGGCCTGGCGCAGTTGGCGAAGTTCGACCCTCTGTTCAGCAAAACCGGCCTTCGCCACATGAAGTACAAAAAATACTATCCGGCTTCGGCAACGCCTTTCGCGCCGAATCGCACCATTCAATAAGCATCATCAGGAGAACTGGACATGAGATCATTGAAAGAATTCCGCAATAAAGCCTACGGCCTGCCCGACCTGCTGCCCTGGGCGGCGCTGGTGGACAACGGCGTCATTCTCAACAAGAACGGCAGCCTCATGGCCGGGTTCTATTACACCGGCCCCGACCTGGACTCGGCGACGAATGCGGAGCTGGCGGCTATGTCCAACCGCATCAATACCGCCCTGTCCATGGGGGATGGCTGGGTGCTGAACTGCGACGCCATCCGCATCCCGGCACCGGGCTATGCCGCGGAAGCGAACTTCCCGGATCGCACCACGCGCCTGATCGATGATGTCCGGCGCGTGCGTTTTGAGTCCGAAAGCGCGGGATACACCTCTCGCTTCGTGCTGACGGTGACCTATTTCCCGGCTCCCGACGCCGCCACCAAGGCCGGATCCTTTCTGGTGGACGGCGGGGAAAAGGGCACCCCGGGCAGTGATAACCTCAAGCGCTTCAAAGAGCGCATCAACGAGATACAGGGACGGCTTTCGGGTTTCCTCAAAATCCGCCGTATGGAAGACATCCTGGACGAGCGGACCGGTGAAATCATCAACAGCGAAATTCTGCAATACCTGGAGTATTGCGTGAGCTTCCGCAACCGGCCCTTTCGGCTCTCCATGGTCCCCATGTATCTGGACTCGGTGCTGGGTCGGCACGAACTGGTGACCGGATTCAATCCGCGAATCGACACCCAGGCCATCGCCTGCCTCGCCATTGAAGGATTCCCGGCCATGACCTCGCCGGGCATTCTGGATTTTCTGTCCCGACTACCCGTCAGCTACCGCTGGTCCAACCGCTTCATTTATCTGGATCCGATTCAGGCCGAGAAGGAGATCAACCGGTATCGGTCACGCTGGAGCCAGAAGCGGAAATCAGCTCTCAATGTCGTCCGGGAGAGTCAGGGCGGGCAGGCCACACACATCAATATCCACGCCGATCAGCAGACGAACGATACCGTGGTTGCCATGGCGGAGGCGTCCAGCGGCGCGGTGCGCTTCGGGTACTACACCAGCGTCATCCTGCTGGCGCATGAAAGCGAGAAGGTGGTCATGGACACGGCGCACGAAGTCCAGAAGGTCATCGAAAACGCGGGTTTCGGAGTTCGCATTGAGGACGTGAACGCGGTGGAGGCATTGATGGGCTCCATGCCGGGCAACGTCTACGCCAACGTCCGGCGGCCCCTGATCCAC
>JAJYPA010000068.1 GCA_021795795.1 Pseudomonadota bacterium
TGGTGGGGACGGCGGGATTCGAACCCGCGACCCACGGCTTAAAAGGCCGCTGCTCTACCGACTGAGCTACATCCCCCAAAGGCCCTGGCAAGATACCCGACAGGGCTGCGTATTATCGGGTGCAGGCGGTGGCGGGTCAAGACACACCATCGCAACGGCGCGAGCGTACCTTACAATTCATCCAGTCGAACATCCGCCCTGTTTAACCACCCCGGAACGCCGCCCACTCCCGTTCCACGAATGCCGTGAACTCCGTGCGGAAGCGCTCCGGGGCGAAGCGCAGGGCGTTTTCGCGGCAAGCTTCCGGGGTGATCGCCGCACCCGCCCCCTCGAAGCGCTCCACGGCGGCGATGATGGCGGCGACGGATGGTTCGTAAAAGAATACGCCGGTGGGCGCAGAGGACGGCGCGGCACACTCCACCTCCGGCAGAGGAATGATGGTCTCCAGCGCCCCGCCCTTGCCAAAGGCGATGACGGGTGTGCCGCAGGCCTGGGCCTCCAGAGGGGCGATGCCAAAATCTTCCTCCGCCGCGAAGACGAAGGCGCGCGCCCGCTGCAGGTGGTCCCGTAGTACATCAGGACCTGCAAAACCCAGCAATTGCACGTTCGGCCCCGCCTTGGCCTTGATCTTGGCGAAATCGGGCCCGTCACCGATCACTACCAAGTGCTTGTCCGGCATGGCGTTGAAAGCCTCGACGATCAGGTCCAGTTTTTTGTAGGGGACCAGGCGCGAAGCGGTGACGTAGAAATCCTCCTTGTCCGTGCGCAGGGGGAAATCCGCCACATCCACCGGCGGATAGATGATGGTGGAATCCCGCCCATACACCTTGCGGATGCGCCGGGCGATGTACCGGGAAATAGCGATGAACCCGTCCACGCCGTTGGCAGTGCGGACATCCCATAGACGAACATAATGGAGGATCAGCTTTGCCATCCATCCCTTGATGCCCCGCTCCAGTCCCGCCTCCCGCAGATACTGGTGCTGCAGGTCCCAGGCATAGCGTATGGGGGAGTAGCACATGCACAGATGCAGTTGGTCCGGCCCGGTCAGCACCCCCTTGGCCACCGCATGACTGCTGCTGATCACCAGGTCATACGCAGAGAGATCAAACTGCTCCACGGCCAGCGGCATGAGGGGCAGATAAGCCCGGTATTTCTTTCGTGCTTTAGGCAGACGCTGGATGAAAGACGTGCTCACCGGTTTGTTGCGGATGAATGCACGCTGACCGGCGGGCAAAAAATCCACCAGGCTGAATAGTTCGGCCTCGGGATAACAGGCGAGCATCTGCTCCAGCACCCGCTCCGCGCCGGCATACACCACCAGCCAGTCGTGGACGATGGCTACTCGCCGCATGTCATTCTCCATCGGAAATGGGGACACCGGACCCTATGGCATAAGGAATGCCGAGATCGTTGCAAATTTTTTTCGCCAGATGGTCATTGATCTCACTATGGCGGGGAACCGCGCTTCGCTTGTTCAAGGACGGATTATGCCACCAGGAGTGGTTGCCACCTTCCCGTAATAATAAACAACCATGCGTCGTGAGATGCCGCAGCAGATCGCGGCGCTTCATACCGCGATACTGAGTTCTTCATAGTTCTTGCCTGCCGCATGCCGTGCATCACTCCGGTTCATTTCAAGGGCCTCCAGGAGGGTGACGCGCAGAGACTGCAGGAGGTCATCCCGGGTGCTCTCCTGGCCATTGACACCAGGAACCTCCTCGATCCAGCCGATCCACCAAGGACCGTCCTGCTTCACAATTGCCGTATATGTCTGGTTCATCAGTCAACACCTGCCCTCTGGCTTGTGTGAAGTGCAAGCATACTCCTTCACTCCGTGAACTTCATTAGATGCGCATGCCGCCTCACAACCGCAGCGACGCCCCCACTATTGACCGGCCCGGCAGCAGCACGCACAATCTCCGCTCATGCAGACCAGCGCCATCCCCCCGTCCAGCCCCCCCGCTACTGGCCTCGCCCGTTACTGGCAATATCGTGATCTGGTGCGCAATCTGGTCGCCAAAGACCTCAAGGTACGCTACCAAGGTGCTGCGCTGGGCTTTTTGTGGTCGCTGGGCAATCCGCTCGCGCTCATCCTGCTCTATGACTTCGTCTTCACTCATGTATTTCGCAGCGATCTGCCCCACTACATCCTCTATCTGATCATCGGCGTTCTGCATTACAACCTCTTTTCGCAGTCGGTGAGCCAGAGCTGCGAGAGCCTCACCAGCGCTTCGGGTCTGATCCAGAAGATTTACTTCCCACGCATTCTGGTGCCCACCGCCAGTCTCTTGTTTACGCTGGCGTTATGGATCATCGCCATCCTGATCCTGGTGGTGCTCTATCCGTTTCTGGGTGGCGTCTATCACTGGGGGCTGCTGCTCTACCCGCTGGCGCTCGGGTTATATATCGCGTTCATCTGGGGCATCGTGCTGACCTTCTCGGTGCTGCAGGTAGAACTGCGCGACCTCAAGCATCTGGTCGAGATTGCGCTGATGTTCGGCTTCTGGTTCACTCCCATCGGCTACGACATCAATGTTCTCAAACCCACCACCCGCGAAATCATCGCCCTCAACCCCCTCACCCAGTTCATGGACCTCTTTCACGCTTTGCTCTACGCCGGCACCCTGCCCGCCCTGAGTCACGTCCTGATCGCCAGCGCCTGGACCGTCGCCACCCTCACCGTCGGCACGATCCTCTTCCGCCGCAGGGCCCGGCACCTGGTCGAAGACCTCTGATGCCCCCCGCCGTCCTCGTCGAGCACCTTCGCAAGGAGTTCATCCTCCGCCACAATCGCGCCATGGGCCTCAAGACCCGCTTCCTCGCCCTCTTTCACCAGAGCAAGCGCGAACGCCGCGAGCATTTCCTCGCCTTGGATGACATCAACCTGCGCGTCGAGCAGGGCGAGGCCCTGGGCCTGCTGGGGCACAACGGCTCCGGCAAGAGCACCCTGCTGCAGATCATTGCCGGCATCCTGGAACCCAGCCAGGGGCAGGTCATCACCTACGGCCGCATCGCCCCTCTCATCCAGCTTGGCGTCGGCTTCCATCCCGAGCTCAGCGGTTACGAAAACATCTTCCTCAACGCCAGCCTCTATGGCTTCCGCAACCGCGACACCCAAAAGCGCGTCAAGGACATCATCGAATTCTCGGAGCTGGCCCACTTCATCGACACCCCACTCAAGAATTACTCCTCCGGCATGCAGATGCGTCTGGGCTTCTCCGTGGCCGTTCACCTGCAGCCCGACATCCTCCTGGCCGACGAGATCCTCGCCGTGGGCGACCAGCCCTTCCAGGAAAAATGCCACGCGAAAATCGCCGAACTTCGCGTCCAGGGCATGACCCTTATCCTCGTTTCCCACAGCACCGAGCAGGTCAACAAGTTTTGTGACCAGTATGTGCGCCTGGAGCACGGGCGAGTGGTGGAGGCGGGGCGGATGGACAAGGGCCTGGACACTTCGAACTCGGCCATGCCCGCAACCATATAATGGTTGGCAAAAACGTTACATTGCTCTAAAAACCAAAGGACATGGTCCGCAAGAGGAAATCTGATGTCACATAAACTCCAGTTCGCAGCAATCGTGGTCATCCTCGCTGTCGCTCCCGCCGCCATGGCCCAAAGGATGACGGAGCTTAACCCCATCCTCAGTGCCAACAACGAGATCGGTCTCGCCGCCACCGGCACCCTCATGAATTATCAGGAGCGCCTGCCCTCGCCCTCCGACATCGAGTCCGGCTGGATGCCCGGCTTTGCGGCCAAATACACCCTCATGGGGGACTATTTTTCATCCCTGCCCAACCTCTATTTCGCGGTCAATTACCAGTTCAACTCCGGCGACATTGCCTATCACGGTGCCCTCCAAAACACTACGCCCTTGGAAGGCACCGACAGCGCCACCACCAACTGGGTGCTGGCTCGGCTGGGCATGGGCTTGCCCCTTGCGCAGAGCTGGATGTTCACCCCCTATATGGCTGGTGGGTACCAGAATTGGAACCGCAATCTTCAGGGCCCCTATGGCTACACGGAAAAATACAGCGCCGGCCTTGTTGGCGTTGGCCTCATGCTCCAGTACGCCCCCACAGCGCAGCTCGTCCTCAGTGCCAACGCCCAAGGGCTCGCCGTCATCGGCGGCGGCATGACCCCCTCCGGCACCCCCCTCCAGGACCGGCTGGGGACGGCGAGCTTCGGCAGCAGCGGCCAGGAGCGCATCAGCCTCGACGCCGACTATCGCCTGAACAGCCGTTGGCACGTCTATGGCGGGCTCAACTTCACCCACTTCAACTACACCGGCGGCGCCCTCAACAGCCCTCTGGCGCAATTCCTGGACTATACGGAGCCGCCGTCTTCCACCAACCTCTTCGGCATGCAGTTAGGCGTCGCCTACGGTTTCTGATATCCTTTCGTATTTTGGACTAAAAACATTATGCCCCAGGAGCAAATGCCGGCAGGACAGCGGATCGTTTCTTATTCTTGCAGTTTCCCTGAAAACAGCCTCAAGAATATATTGCTTCTCACCCCTTCCGGCGGAGTTATTTTAGATATAGGCTGTGTTTTTAGAGGGATTGCTCATTTAGCAATTGAGCAGGGTTTACGAATAGTTGGCGTTCGTATCGAAAATGATATCGAGGAGGCAGTCGAGTCATCCTATAGTAATATAATAAAAGTTGGCGAGTTGCCCGAGATTTTTTATAAAATTCCAGATGACCTTTTTTTTGACGCGGTGGTATGCGCCAAGCAGGTGTACGATGCCTGGCGATATGAAGTGACGTTAAGCGCATTGCAACAGCGCTTAACATCCCGCGGAAAGATTTTCTTATATATGAATGAGACAGCCCGTGTCGGCGTGTTTGTTGATCTGCTACCCGAAAATATTTATGTTTGTACCGAAGCAGATGGTAAGCCTACATTGCAGTCGGTAAGACAAATCGGACAAACGCAAACGGAACAATTGCTGCATGCCCTGCATAAAACCGAAGCGCAATGCCGTTCCCTGAGTGCGGAACTGGAGGGCGTGTATCTCTCGCGTTCGTGGCAGATGACCCTGCCCATACGAAGGATGGTTGCTCGTCTACGTGCTGGCGTCCGGAGTGTCCAGCTCCTGTTCGCCACCGGGCCACAAGGCCAGGAGCGCCGTCATGCCCTTGCGCGCACGGTCTATCACCGTTTTCCGTTGCCGGAATGGATCAAGCGCGGTTTGCGTAATCCGGCCAAGCGCCTGCTCACTGGCCGGATGCGGAGCGATTACGCGGAATGGATCCGCTGTTACGACACGCTGACGGATGCTGACCGTACCGCCATCCGTGCCCACATCGCCGGTTTTGCGAATCCTCCTCTGTTTTCTGTGATTATGCCGGTATACAACGCGCCGGAAAAATTTCTGCGCACGGCCATCGACTCGGTGCGCCGTCAGATCTATCCCCATTGGGAACTCTGTATCGCCGATGACGCCTCTTCACAGCCCCACGTGCAGCGGGTGCTTGAGGAGTACACCAAGAAGGATCCACGCATCAAGGTGGTTTTCCGAGAGCGCAACGGCCACATTTCGGCGGCTTCCAACAGTGCTCTGGATCTTGCCGTCGGCGACTATATTACATTGTTGGATCAAGATGATGAATTGACCGAGCATGCTCTTTACTGGATGGCGGCGGAAATCATCGCGCATCCTGACGCCGAGTTGCTTTATAGCGACGAAGATAAAATAGATATTAAAGGCCGCCGCTCTGATCCTTACTTCAAATCGGACTGGAACCCAGATCTCCTGCTGGGACAGAATTATATCAGCCACCTTGGGGCCTATCGGCGCAGCCGTGTCCTCGATGTGGGTGGTTTTCGGGAAGGGTTCGAGGGCAGCCAGGATTGGGACCTGGCCTTACGTTGTACAGACGGCGTTGCGCCGGCGTCCATCCGGCATATCCCTGCTGTGCTTTATCACTGGCGCACCCTGCCGGGCTCCACCGCGAGCAGCCTGGAATCCAAGCCGTACACTGCGCAAGCGGGGCGCAAGGCCGTCACAGAACATCTCCTGCGCCGAGGGGCTGCTGCCACGCTAAAGGATGCTTGCAACGGGGCCTTTTCTCTCCCCTCGTTTGCTGTGCAGGGCAACCCCCTGGTGAGCATCATCATCCCCACGCGCAACGGCGTGAGCATCCTGCGGCAATGCCTGGACAGCCTCGGGCGGACGGATTATCCCAACATCGAAGTCATAATAATTGATAACCAGAGCGACGATCCGGAGGCCCTCGCCTATCTGGCAGAAATCGGCAATCGTCGGGGTCATCGGGTACTTTCCTACCCACATCCTTTCGATTACGCGGCCATGCATAACTGGGCCGTACCCCAGGCGCAGGGCGAGTATATCTGCCTGCTCAACAATGATATCGAGGTAATCACTCCCGAGTGGCTTTCGGAAATGCTGAGTTTGGCACAGCAGCCAGGCGTGGGTGCGGTGGGGGCCAAACTCCTTTATCCTGACGGGACCGTTCAACACGCAGGGGTGGTTCTGGGGCTGGGTGGCATAGCCTCGCACCTGCATCGCGGCATGTCCGAAGCCGCTTGCGGCTACTTTGGCCGTGCCGCCTTGCTGCAAACGGTCAGCGCGGTGACCGCCGCCTGCATGGTCCTGCGCAAGGAATATTGGCTTGCCGTCGGCGGCATGGAGCGTCGCCTGCCGGTGGCTTTCAACGACGTGGATTTGTGCCTGCGATTGCGCGAGCAAGGATTGCGCAACGTGTGGACGCCGTCCGCGCTCCTTTATCATTACGAATCCAAGACCCGTGGGGCAGACACCCGAGAGGAGCAATTGCGCCGTTTCGCCCAGGAGCACGCCTACATGCAATGGCGTTGGGGGGCGCTGCTCTCTCACGATCCCGCCTACAACCCCAACCTTACCCTGTCGGCCGAGGATTTTTCACTGGCCTACCCGCCGCGGCGCCGCTTGCCCTGGCGCCAGGAGCCAATGCTGGTGCCTGTGCCTTTCGGTCTCGGCTTCCTTTCGCCAAAGTTGCGGGTGCTAAGGCCCCATGAAGAGTTGACGGGCTCCTTTCCGATCCCCCTGGGCCTGCATGGGCGTCTGACCGCGATTGCGGTGCTGCTCAGTAATTATAAAGGCCGTTCCGACGGTACCCTCGTCCTCCGTCTGGAGGATGGTGACGGCGTCGTGGCCCAGGCCTATGGGCAACTGGCAGGAAGCACGGACAATGCACTGTTGTTCCTGCCGATTTTCGAGGGATTGATCCGCCTCCAGGGCCAGGACCGCTTACATTTTCGCTTGCGTCTCGAAAACGCCGGTCACCCGGTCGCGCTGCGCCTGTACCCCTTAGACGAGGCATGGGGCCATGGGATTGATGATGATCCGGACAAGGCCCTGCGCATCGTGCTGCATGTAATGGAGGACGATACGTAGGCCCGCACCCGCCGTCTCCTCACTCGATCCACAGCGGTGACGCCGGTTCCTCACGGACAAAGCGTTCCCATGCCCGGTGATAGACGGTCTCCAGGTTGTGAACCTGCTTCGGGGTATCGAAGAGCGGCGCCGTTGTCCTGGCCCCGGCGAGCCGAGCCCGCAAAGCGCGCAGTCGTTCACGGTCCTGGGCGAGGGCCACTGCCGTTTCTTCGTAATGCGCCAGGTCCGGCATCACCAGTTCCTCCAGCCCCACATTGCGCAGCAGGCTGCCCGCCACCCGCGAAATATAGGTTTGTCCCTCCACGGTGAGCAGCGGCACCCCCGCCCACAGGGCATCCGTAGCGGTAGCGCCGGCGTTGTACCCCGGAGTGTCCAGGAAGAGGTCCATGAGCCGCTGCCGGGCGATATTCTGGGGTTGATCCAGATAACCGGCAAACAGCAGACGATCGGGATCGACGCCCCGTCGTTCCGCCTCTTGCCGCAGGTTTTTGACGGCCGTGTCGGAAGTGGCGAGCAGCACCAGCCGGGACTCCGGCACCCGTTGCAAAATCCGCATCCAGACACTGAAGACCTCAGGCGCAATCTTATAATTGTTGTTGAAGCAATAATAAAGAAAGGTTTCCTCCGCGATCCCGATGTCTGCCCGCCGCGGCGTCGGCGCATCGGCCAGATAGCGGTGACCGTTCACCTGATACACCGGCAGGTAGACGGGTGCCTCAGTGATCAGATCTGGCCGTTCCCGGGGGGTGATGTAGGGGTCCGTCAGGAGATAATCCACAAAATCCGCCCCCGTCGAGCCCGGAAAGCCCAGATAATGCATCTGCACCGGCGCCGGCCGCCGGGCGAGGACGGCCATGCGCGTATCCGCCGTATGGCCCATGAGGTCCACCAGGATCTGGATACCATCGGCGGCAATCTGGGCGGCAAGCCCGGTGCTGGTCATCCCGCGCGCCTCCCGGAAGTGTTCGGCATCCAGCAGGATTTTTTGGCGAATGGCGCTGCCGTCATCCACCCCGGTACTATAGAAAAAGATCTCCACCTGCTCGCGGTGGTGTACCTGAAAGATCTCGGCCAGGAGATGCCCCATGGGGTGATTGCGGGCATCGGCGCTGAGATAGCCGATACGCAGCCGCCCTGGCCGTCGCGCCGCCTCGCCCCACAACGGCACGCCCACCCCTTGCGCCAAGGCCTGCGATTCGCTGCGCGCCACCTGATGCTGTTCTTCGGGGGTAAACGGCAGGTACAGGGCCGTGAAGGCGCGGATGCCGCCCCCCTGCCCGGCAGCAAGGCGGGCGCGCGCCCCGGCCACGATGCGTTGCTCCAGGGCCGCCAGACCCTCCCAGGCGCAGAGCTGGCGGCGCACCTCGATATAGCCGTCCAGGGCCGAAGGCAGATCCGGCTGATGCGCCAGGGCCCTTTCATAGTAACCCATGGCCGCCTCCCGTTGGCCCGCGCTGTTGGCCAGCACCGCCAGGTTGGCCAGGGCCTCCGGACTTTCCGGCGCCATTTGCAGCAGGCGCTCGAAGGCTTGACGAGCTTCCTCGCGGTGCCCCAGCACCATGTAGGCCACACCGGCTTGGTTCAGGACGACAGCGTTGCCTGGCTCCAGCAGGGAGGCGAGTTGAAACCAAGGCAACGCCCCCGGCTGGTCCCCCTGGCCCCACAAGGCCCGTCCCAGGCCGAATGCGGCCATGGCGTGGGTGGGCTTGAGTTCCAGGGCGCGCCGGTAGCGGGGCTCTGCCTGCCCCGGATGATTCTGGGCCAACAGGGCCTCGCCCACATTGAAATGCGCCTCCGGGTTCTGCGGCGCCAGGCGCAAGGACTCCTCCAGAGCCGCAAGGCCCTCCTCCATACGTCCCTGCAGCAGCAGAATGCGCCCCAGGCTATTGTGGTAGGCCGTGTTATGGGGTTGACCCTCCAGGGCGCGACGCACCAGGGCCTCCGCCTCGCCCTGGTTGCCCTTCTGGCTGACCACCACGCCCAGCAGATGCAGGGCATCCGGCTGTTCCGGCTGCAAGGTCAGCGCCTGCCGATAAAACGGTTCCGCCTCCAGGGCCCGTCCCTGCTGGTGCAGGGCCAAGCCCTGCTGCACCAGTTGGACGGCGTTGGGGATTGGTAGTGCTTGTGCGACTGCTTCCATGATGCCTCCTTTTTTGGATATAGCTTAGCATCCTTGGCGGGATCGTCGCAGCCTTTGTGGGCGGAGTCCATCCGCGTCATGCCGTTCAAGTCCGCCATTCGTCCCGATCGTCCTGCGATTTCAGAAACTTGGTCGGCATCCCCTGTCTATACCATGAATGGGTTTGCCCCACCCGTGGTGCCAGAACCGTAGCCGGCTATCTCATCCAATCTATAAATCTATTGAAACCCCATTATAAGCGTGATAGAAAGGTTCCCATGAGCAACCTCGTATTCATAGGCAGAGCGGCTACGGCCCTAGGCGTTGCGGTAAGCACGCCACATCGCCGGGAAAGTCAGGGGCTGTTCGCGTCGACCCACATGATAGGTGGGCACCGACGCCATGATCCGGATGATCTGCGCAAGATGATTCTGCCAAGCCCTGACCACATGCCGGAGTATCCTCTTGAGTGAGAGGCATTAGTGAAGGTGAGTAGCTCATCCAACCATGGCGGCTGCATGGATTACCCAGCAAAACGCCATACCGTTTTAGAAGGATTGGCAAAGAACAAAGGGGCTTCAGGCAGGATTTCCCTTGCCATCCCACGTATTTCGTCCTATAGTTGTAATAATATCACAAAGCATCCAGTGCTTGTGGATTGGATGTCCACAGCCACGTCCTCTTCCGGTTCACCACCGGGAGAGGTGGAGCCTGTACAGGGAGATTCCGAAGCGGCGCGGCGCCGCGCCGGTTTGCCGAATAATCTCCCCGCGCAGGATACCGATGGGGGATCAGGACATCGAGCCCATCGGGCAGGACGGCGCTGGTATACTGCGCCTTTTCAAGGCCTTGAAGTTCTTCATCTCCAAAGGAGACACGCAAATGAGTAAGAGTCACAAAATGAATCTGCGCCCGATTGTTGGCGCCATGATCATGGCCCTGGCAGCGCCCGCCGCCATGGCTGCCGTCACCCCGCCCGCAGCCAACAGCCTGCCGGGTGCCTTCTCGAGCAACATCACTCCCACATACGCAGCCGCAGCAAGCAACGCGGCGACCATTACGTTTGGTACGAGTGGTCCGGTCGTGCTGCAGTGGGGCGGTACTGCGTTGAACAACACTGTCGCGGCACCCTCGGGAATCACCACCAACGCGGGCTTCGACATCGGCGCCGGCGCGAGCCTGAGCATCGCCAATAGCAGCGCATCTGCGGCCTCGGTCCTCATCAATGATGTCACCGGCAATCCCTCTCAGATCTACGGCACCTTGACGGCTGGCGGCGCATCCGCCCCGACCCTCTTCGTCGCCAATGGCAACGGCGTGATCGTCGGCTCCGGTGCGACGCTGACTGCGCCTAACGGCATCGCCTTGGTCGGCTATGCCCAAGACTCGGCGGCCTTTATTAGCGCCGGCGGTGCGGTGGTGGTCAACGGCGCCACGGCGACCAACAAGGGTGACGTGACGGTTGCGCAGGGTGTCACCGGTCCTACCGGATTCCTGCTCGTGGCGGGTGCCGGCAACGTGAACGTGGGTGCCGCCGGGGCTAGTAATTCTGTGCTGGCAGGGTATGGGTTTACTGCCAACGCCACTGGCGCGACAGGCGGCTCTGCGCTGTACACCGGCAGTACCCTGAACCTGAGTGGTAGCCTGAACTACAGTGCTAATAGTACTGTGGCCGCTGCCGGCAACGTCAATGTCCTCTCCGGGGCAAACGTCAGCATGTCCCCTGCCGCCACCACCAGCACCATCATCGGCGGCGCCTTCAGCAACGCCGGCAACGTAACTCTGGCGGATAACCTGAGCGCTGGCAGCATCGTCAATAGCGGGACCTTGACCGCCACTTCTTCAGCTGCCACTCTGACTGCCACCGGCACGGCGGGCATCGTCAACAATGGTATCATGGCTGGTTCCGGCGCCATCAGCTTGGCGGCTCTCAACACCGCTGGTGCCGTCATCACCAACAACGGCGTGATCAACGACAAAGTGTCGGGCGCACTGACGCTGAAGGGCTCTGGCTTGGTGAGCAACAACGGCACCATTAACTTCTCCGGCACTTCCGGGAACACCGTCACGGTCAGCGGCGGTAGCGTCAACTTCTACGGCGCGGTGAATCAGGCTACCCCGACTAGCGCCACCCCCAGCATCCTCAACGCGAGCAACGCCATCAGCGCCGCCAGCTTGAACGCCACGGCCAGTGCGGGTGTCCTCAACCTCGGCACCACGCTCTTCGCCTCCACTGCCTCCACTCTGGCAGGTCCTGCGGTGCGGGTGGTCGCTGGCGGATTGACGGAGCTGGGCGGCATCCTGACCGTCACCCCCGGCTCCGGCAAGGTGGGCAGCTACGGCTACAACCTGAGCCTTTTCCCCGGAACCACCCTGGCGGCACCGACCATTAACGTAGCGGGTGCCTCCGGCAGCAACATCAATCTGGACGGCGTCCTGGGCAACAGCAGTACTGGTACCGTTAACGTCAACGGCGGCACCATCAACGGCAGCGGCGGCTTCTCCCTGGCCAGCGCCAGCACCTTGAACGCCACCTTCGCCGGCAACTTCAACAACCCCAACGGCGCGGCAGCGGCGGGTCATCCGGGCGTCTTTCAGTACAACTACGTCCCGGTGAACGTGGCCAGCAACGGCACCGCCGCCGTCAATCTGGTTCCGCAGAGCACCACGAGCACGGCGGAGATGGTCAACCTGCTGGTCAACGGCAACGTCACGCTGTCCCCCTCGGGCTTGACCGCGCCGCTGTTGAAGGGCGGTGCCACCGCGGTACAGTCCTCCTACCAGAACAGTCACCTGGTCGTGCAGGCAACCGGTAATATCACGGTCAGCGGCTACTGGCCCGGTCTGGTCTATCTGGGCAACATCAATGCCGGCACGCCCGGTAGCCTGAGCCGTCTCGGCACCATCAACCTTGGCGCTGGTGGGCTGAACAACGCCCTGCCTGCGAATGTCGCGGGTGCCGGCGGGATCTTCTTCATGACCAGCAATCCGCTTGGTGGCTTGAGCAGCACCAATTACGTGATGACCAACACCAACAGCTGGGTGAACTTCCCGGCCAGCACGGGCTTCGCGGGCGCTTACGCGGCCAACAACCCGAGCAACAAGTACATCTACGGTGCGGTGATCAACAGCAGCACCCCTGGGGTCATCAGCACCCAGTTGCTGCCTGCCGGAGACTTCCAAGGCCGGTAAGCGGTACAGTACAAGCGTTGCAGAGGGGCCGAAAGGCCCCTCTTTTTTTATGTGCGTTAGGCATGCACTCGATCATGGCGGTGTTCCAGGCGGCCGGTGTCGCTATCTCCTCCGTGAGGAAAAGGGCAGGCGTCCGCGCCGTTCATTCCGAGGCGCGCTGGATTTTTGCAGCGGAGGGTTTCGGGGCTTTTGCCGTTGGCGTTGTTAGCCCAGACGGGGACGAAGGATCATCAGCGCTTTTGCCGCAGGCGTCGCGTCAGGTCGGCGAGGTGCCGCAGGGGGGCGGTGAGACGCCAGGAGCGGGAGGCGCGGAGCGCGGCCAATTCTGCGGTCAGCGCGGCGATATGGACCCTGTTTCCCTCTCGTTCCGCGGTCAGCGCGGCGATATCGGCCCTGTTTCCGTCTCGTTCTGCGGTCAGCGCAGCGATATGGACCCTGTTCTCCGTCTCCAGTTGCCGACGTCGGACAGCGGCGAGATATTCGTGTTCCCGCCAATCGAGATGGTGAGCGCGAAGCTCCGCTTCAAAGAGCCCACCGTTTTCTGCGAGCCGAAGAGCGATGGAGTCCGGGAGCGTGAAGACGAGGTGAGGGTCGCTGCCCAGGCAGTACAGATTGCTGCCTTCGTGGTCATGGTCCACGGCGATCTCTGCCTGTGCCGCCACGTTGCGGCCGTCCCAGCGCCACAGGATTTCGCCGTCCACGCGCAGCAGGCAGGCATGGAGCAGGAGTCGCGCCGGGCGGTCGGTAGGGTCCCAGCGCAGATAGCGATAGTCGTGAACGGTGGCCGGCGGCAGCGTGAGATGAATCAAAAAGTGGTGATCCAGGAGGAAGCTGTCCCGCGTGTGGCGCGTCTCGCTGAATTCGGCGTCCTTCCCCCAATAAATCTCGCTGGCAAAGCGCCGCCGCTCGCGTGCCTCCGTCAGATTCCGCCGCCAGATGCTCTGTCCATGGGCAAGGACGGGTAGATCGGCCAGGTCGGCTGGTTGGGATTCGATGTAGGGTCGCAGCGAGCGCCAATGATCTCGGTAGCTGTCCCCGCTGCCCAGCATACCGCCGGTGCTCAAGCGGTACCAGAAAAGCGGTTCCGGCACGGCAAGCATGGCTACGCCGGCAAGGCAGGCCCGGCCGAAGAACTCCCAGTCCTCGTGGCCGGCACGGTCTTCCGTGAAGCCGCCCAGGGAAAGAAAGGTATCCCGATGAACGAGGGCGTTGGCATCACCGAAGACGTTGCGCTGGATGCCGGCCACGCAGGGGCCGGCCAGGGGAACCCAGGTTTGTTGGGGTCTTTCCCAAAAGACCGGGGGGAGCGGCCCCGTGAAGATATCCATGGCGGTGGTAACGATGCGGGCATGGGTGTTCTGTGCCGCCCGCATCAGGGTGCGGATTTCCTCTGGTCTGGCGAGATTGTCGTCATCCATGAACAGGAGCCATTCGCCCCGCGCCATCCGCGCGGCGGCATTGCGGGCGGCTCCGAGATAGCGGTTTTCCTGACGGATGATCCGCCAGCCCCGTTGCGTAAAGGATGTTTCCAAACGGTCCAGGAGGGTATGGCTGGCCTGGTCGCCGCTGCCGTCGTCCACTAGGAGCACTTCCATGTTCGGGTAATCCGCGGCCTCCAGGGAGGCGACGGCCTGGGCAAGCAGGTGCGGGCGCTGGTAATGGACAAGACAGACGCTGACCAGTGGCCAGTCGCCTGGTTCTACGGGCGCAGGGGGAGGCGGGGCGGCCAGGATGGCTTGATGCAGTTCACGCCAGGAATGAGCCGCTTGCTCTTCGGTAAACGCAGGGCGCAGAGGCAGCAGGGGCGAGGGACGGGTAGGCGTATCGGCGACTGCCTGGAGGACAGACTCCGCCAGCGCGGTGACCGCCGGCGGGATGAGCCGCTCGCGGTCTTCGCTGTGGATCAGTTCGGGGATGCCGCCAACATGGGAGAGGATGCAGGATATGCCCAGACGCAGACATGCTTGTACCGCGTAGGGGCTGTTATCTTTTCGTGCCGGAATGACCGCAATACAGGGACGGCGTTGGAGATAGGCGAGGGCTGTGTGATGATCATATTGGCCCAGGATCTGAACCCCCCAGGGCCAGTCCAGGGTTCGGCGCCGTACGGTACTGAAGCCGTCCTCCTCGCCCACCAGGCCGTTTTCTCCCAGAAAGGTGATCTGTAGGCTGGCGGGGATACGCCCCTTAAGTGTCTCCATGGCGTCGATGAAAAGCGCCAGCCCGTGGCGGTTATCTAAACGTCCGAAGAAAACGATCTCCTGCAAGGGCGGGACGCGCTCGCGCGAAAGAGACGCCGTATCCGGCTGCCCCGTTAGCTTGGGGATGATGTCTAGCTGGGGCGGCAAGGTGGGGACATTTTGCCGTAGCCACCCGAGCATGTATGCGCTGGATGAAACGGCGCGATCTGCCAGCGCAAGGCTTTGCGTTTCCATATGGATGCACTCCAGCACGTCCGCATCCGGGAAACACCTATCGGCGGCAACCTCCCATGCCATGGGAGAATGGATGCCAAGGCAAAAGCGGGTATCGGGGAAAGCGATGCCCTGGCGCTGCGCAAGCAGACTGTAATAAGCACAGCCGCCCTCATCGGGTATATGCACGAGCGGGAACCTGCGGCGGCTCAGGAAGCGATAGGCCAGCCAGGAGCGGGCGATGTGCCAGGGGCTGAGGAGGACATCGCCTTCCATCGGCAGGGCCAGGAGGGCAATGCCTTCCTCGGCATAAAGCCGCTGCCACGCGCCGAATTCGCCCGCTTCATCCAGGTGGGGCGAAAGAGCAAGGACGGTGACCGGATGCCCTTCCGCGACCAGGAAGCGCGCGAGTTGGCGGTAAGCGATGGCGATGTCCGAGGCACCTGCAGGCCCTTGGATATCGGGCGCGGCAATGGCGACGGGGACTTTGCCCGACTGGGCGTGAGCCTCTCCTCCGTGACGGAGCAGCGTGTCCCAGTATTCCAGCGTCTGCAACATCGGGCCGAAATCCGCAGGCTGCAAGGCTCGGCACGTCAGCGCCCGCAACTGTTCATAAATGGCATTCGCCCAGATGGGTAGATCCATCGGCGCCGTGGAACGCCGCAAATCGGGGCGGATGCGCTCGCTCCGGATGCGCCGTCGGCCTTCCGTGTCGATGGGGATAGCGAGCACGTCCGCCAGGGCGGCGAGTTGGGCATCGCTTTCAGTGAACCAGCGGTTATAGTCCACGACCAGGCGAATGAACCCTTCGCTGTCCCGGATGGCGTCGAGGTTGTAGCGAACCCAGATCCGCAGCGCATGGCGCTGGTCCATGCCATTGCGGCGCATGAGGGAGACGACCACCTCACGCGGATCCCGCACGGCCAGTAAAAAGCACGGTTCCAGCCGATGCTTAGGCAGCAGATCGCGCCACAAGGGCAAAAACCGGGAAGTGCGTGGATCCTTGAAGCCGCGCTTCCCGCCCTCCGCGGCGACCACGCGCAGAAGCCCATCCAGCGCCTCCCGATATGGGCGGGTCCCGTCACTGAGCCACCAGCGATTAGCGAAGGGCTCAGGGCCTCGTGGCCCGTGCCAAGGTTGCTGCAGTGCCTCCAACAGATTTTCCTGAATGGCTACGAGGTCGGCATCCTCCCAATAGCCGGCAGGATTATGCTGGTCCGGCGGAATCAGGCGGCTGCCCATGTTGATTCCGAGAGAGGCACAGATGCTACCCAGCAGGGATGATCCGCTGCGGTGCATGCCGAGTATCAGCAGGACGCGGTGATGAACCTGTCCGGTGTTTTCTCCAGTGGCGGAGGCGGTCATGCCGATTTTATTTCTGGTTCAGTTCACGGATGGTTTCATCCCGCCGCTGCAGTTCATGTTGGAATTGCATTTGCTGAAAATAGCTTTGTGCGCGCTGAACGACGCAGTCGCCCAAGCGGGAGAATATCAGACGCCAATCATCCCCTTCGCTGGGTGATAGCCCAGCAATCCAGCGGGCCGTCTCTGGTGCTTTCTCGCCTACGGGGAATATCGACAGGCCATGGCTATGGAAGAAATGGAAGTGCGGAAAACGCGCATCAAGTTCGCGCACGAAGCGCCAGACGCCAAAATCTTTTTCATAGACGTTGCTATCATGAAAAACCACCACGGCCTGAGGACTTAACTTGGGAAACCAGGTTTCAAAGTCATGACGCACTGCATCATAGGTGTGCAAGCCATCAATGTGTAAAAGATCCACGCTGCCATCCGCGAACTGGTCCAACGCCTCATCAAAGGTCATTCTCAACAGATGGGAGAAATCCTGATACTGCTGCTGATTATGTGACAGGACATGCTCGTAGATATCGCCGCCATAGGCTCCGGTATGGGCATCACCCTGCCAAGTGTCGACCGCAAAGCACTGCGTGCCCGTACTATGTTCTTTAACGCTTTGGCAAAAAGCAAAATAGGAATCCCCAAGGTGGGTTCCCAATTCCACAAAGATCTTTGGACGCCATTGTTCCATGCACCAGAGTGCGAAAGGAATATGCCCCTGCCAGGCGGTGATGGAACTTTGATGAAGAGGCACTTGAAATGCTGCAGTGCTGAGGCGGGAAAATACATCGTTAGTCATGATAATCACTCTATGTTTGGGCGTGTGGGCCGCTCTGGTTCATGGTAATGGACTTGGTATTTTCCGGAAAGAATTCGTCGTTATTTGCGACTGGACGACCACCGAATGGCTTCTCCACTATAGATGGGAGTGATCTGTGGAGAAAGGTTTTGATAGTTGCCGCCGGAGGGGTTGAACTGGACCTGGGCGGGGCTGCTGCGGCTTTCGTTGTGGAGAATCACGGCATCGGCGCCCAAGGCAGCGGCGTGCTTTTCGATGATGGCGATGACCTGAGCAGATGGGGTGCCGCTTGGTGCCTCGGCGTGGATCTTGGCGATGGCGGTGTAGGGGCGATCCGGGGCTTTGCTGAGGGTTTCCACCAGCGAGGTGGGGGCGTAGCGGGTACTGCTCAGGGCGCTTACCTGTACCTGTGGTCCAGCGGCGCAGCCCGCCAGTCCGAGCAGGGCGGTACTGATAAGACAGAGTTTGGCAGCCTTCATGGTTTTTTGGCCTCTGATGATGTGCTGGCGGTAGTCTTTAACGTTATTTTAGCCTGGGAACGCAGTTTTTGCAGATACTCGGCGGTTTTCTGATTGCGCAGTTCCGCTTTGAGTTGCGCGGAGACGGCGCTGAGGGGGAGGACCGTGGCGGGCCGCTCACCCAGCACCTGGACGACGGCGAAGCCTTCGGGCACCGAGATCGGGCCGGTGACCTCGCCGGACTTTACCTCGCGGATATGGGCGAGAATGGGGGCCGGGATCTGATTGTCGGCTAGCCAGCCTAGTTCACCGCCCAAGGTGGGATTGGGCCCTTGGGAGTGGTCGGCGGCCAGCATGGAGAAGTTCCGGCCTTTTTGGAGATCGGTAATGATTTTCTCCGCATCGGCATAGCTGGGCACGACGATTTCGCGCAGCCGGAATTGATGCTTGGGCGCGGTTTTGACCAGGTCCTCATAGCGGGCGTGGATTGCCTTCTCGCTGACGGGGTGTTTGGCGAGATAATGGGCCAGGGCCTCATTGATGAGGAGATTTTCTTTCTCGTTAGCCAATGCTTGCCGGAACCCTGCGCTCTGCGCGATGCCTTCTTTTTTGGCCTGTTGCAGGAGCAGTGTGCGGTTGATGAGGGTTTGCAGGGTTTCCTTGGCGATGGCCGGATTGCCTTTGGCGGCCGGGTTGGCGGCGACAAGCTGAGCCTCGGTGAGGATCTGGCCATTGACGGTGGCCAGGTTGGCCGCCAGAGCGGTACCGGGTAGCAGGGATAGGGCGAGCAGAATGGGGGCCAGGCGCATGGTTTTCCTCTAAAAGCTTTGTTGCAGAATGAAATAGGCGTCGATCCGATTTTTGCGGAGGTTCACGACGGTGCTGGCAGGATAGACACTATGCCCCACCGGTAGGGCGCTCAGCACGGAAATGCTTGTGCCCCAAGGGGTGCTGAGGTTCAAGCCCACGCCCACGTCCGAAAGATTTTGCCAGGGGGCCTGCCGGGGCGAAAGGTAGTAGCTGGTCACGCCCGCTGTCTCGAAAAAGAGCGAGCCGGTGGCGCTGATGCCATAATGGCGAGCGGCCGGGCTCTGCAGGGCAAGGCGCGCCGAGTAACCGCTGTCACCCACGAGAATACCCGGGTAGTAGGCCGATACGCTGCCAAAGCCGCCCACCACCCACTGCTGGTTTTGCGGCAAGGTGTTGAAGGCCCACTGGCCGTTGCCGGTAAACTGGGCGCTCATGCCCCAAGGCAGGCTCTGGGTGTAGTTGGTGTTGAAGGTCAGGTAGCGGAACTTCGGCGTCGGGGCGCTGGGGGCGTTGATGAACGTGCCATGGTAACCGGTGACCCCTTGGTTGTAATTGAACCCCAGTGTCGCGCTGCCGGCCATGCCGAAGGGATGCATGATGCGGCTGTAGACGGCACCCAAAGTGTAGTAGTCATAGTCCTGTTTGGTGAGGGTGTACAACCCCTGCAGGTAGGTGACTTTGTTGCTGACGATGGTGTAGCCTTCGTTGACGCTGAAGCGGCTGTTGGTGTCGGCGTAGAGGAGTTGGCTGCCATTCAGCGCATAGCTGACGATGTTGCCGGTGAAGTAATAGGGGGCGGTTTGGCCAAGCCGGTAATGGGTCCACTGGCTGGTGAAGCCGTAGGTCCCCCAGGGGGTGATGGAATTGATGCCGACGGAGCCTTGGTAGTAGGTGCTGCCGACACTATCCTTGCTAAGGCTGGGGATGCCGTTGGTATAGCTGCCGTCAATCTCCAAACCCGCGCCGGGGCGGAGGTAGACGCTGCCGCCACCCACGTAGGCGCTGGTATAACGGCTGCCATAGTTGCCAAAGAGCAGGTTGCCACCGAGCCACCGATAGTCCGGCAGGGGCGTTTGCTGTACGTTCAGGGTGGTGCCGCCCGGATTTTCCGCCGGGGCAAAGCCCACCTGGATCTGCTGGCCATTGCGCGTGCTGTAGGCATCGGCGAGGATATTGCGGCGGATGATGGTGGATTCGCTGAGGCTTTCGCCATTCAGCCCGGTGTAGAACCAACCCAGGCCGGAGGCGATGTTTTTGTCCGTGAGCTGGCCCTGGACGACCATGATGTGGATATTTTTCCCTTCCACCGCAGCCTTGACGGCCACCAGAAAGTAACCTTCCTTGCGGTAAGCCGTGGAGAGCGTGCCTACAGCCGCCTTGGGGTTGGCGGCCTGCGCGAGTATCCGGTGGATACGCTGGTCGGAGAGCAGGGTGTTGCCGGTGACTAGGTAACGGTAGCCGTGGCTCTCTACCACGAGCGGAGCGGCACCCTGCCGCGGTGCTGCCAGGACATGAATGGCCGGGGGCTGTGCCGCGGGCAGAAAAGGGGGTTGGTCCGCTTGCATTAATCCTCCATCGTTGGTTTGGGCGTTATTGTGGGGAAGGTGGGGGTGTGCGTCAAATAAGCTGTATATGGCGCGGAGTTGGACCGCATGAGAGCAGGGAGGTTCCAGCGCTTGCGGGGATGGGCCGCTGCTGGCGAGGTGCGGTGCTTCGGGTGGTTGCCTACCACTGCGCATTCCATGGCTTCATGAAGCTTTTACATGACGGAGAAGGACTGCTTGGATCAACCCGCGGTGTACATCATCCTGCTCAACTGGAACAGCGCCGCTGACACCCTCCGTTGCCTGCGGGCGGTGACGAATCTGCGTGGGGAGCAGGCGCAGGTGATGGTGGTGGACAACGGCTCAGAACCTGCGGATCTGGAACGGCTGCGCTCGGGCATCGCGCGCTGGGGCCTTGCGGTGGAGCTGGTGGAAACCGGGGAGAATCTGGGCTTTGGCGGCGGCTGCAATGTCGGGATACGCCTCGCTCTGGAGCGCGGGGCGGAGTTTGTGTGGCTGCTCAATAATGACGCGGTGCCCCATCCCGATGCCCTGCAGACGATGTTGCGGGTGATGGAGGGGGATGCGCAGATCGGCGCGGTAGGCTCGGTGATTTATGACCTGGAGCGGCCGGAACGGGTACAGACCTGGGGTGGGGGGCGGGTCTGGCGCTGGGCGGGGGTGGCGCGGCATCATCGGCGGCCGGTAGCTGCGCGGCGTCTCGATTATCTGACCGCGGCCAGCATCCTTTTGCGCCGCAACGCGTTGGAACGCACGGGTCTCTTTGATGACGATACCTTTTTTATGTATTGGGAGGATGCAGATCTGTGCTTTCGCCTGCGCGCGCAGGGCTGGAAGCTAGCGGTAGCCGGGGATGCGATGATCTGGCATCAGCGCTCGTCCAGCCTCGGGCACGCCAATCCCCTCAAGGATTATTATGTCACCACCTCCTCCCGCCGGTTCTTGCGGCGCTACGCCCTCAGGCCACGCCTGGCGATGACTCTGGGCGCGTTGGGGCGCATTGCGCGGCGACTGCTCCGGGGCAGATGGCGCAATGTGCGGGCGATCGTTTCCGCGCTGTGGGACCGGCCTTACGACCGGTCGTCGCCTACCGTCGTAGGCGCAGTCTCCCAGGGTAACGGGCCGCTGCGCGTGGCGGTGGAGGCCACCACCCTCTCGGGGCGGCTGGCGGGGATCGGGCATTATACCGCCGCGCTGTGTCAGCAACTGGTCGCGGATGGAGAGGCGACTCTGGCCTACTTTACAGCGCGGTCCTGGGCGCAAGAGCCACCGCGGCAACCCGGCCTGCGCATTCCCCGTCCCTTGCAGTGGCGCAAGCGCATTCCCCTGGGCCGGGAGCTGCAGTTCGTCTTGCAGGGGCGGCAACTGGCGCGGCTGGAACGCCTCTGGCCGCCGGATCTGATCCTGGGGCCCAGCTTCGTCCTGCCGCGCGCCCGGGCGCCTTCTGTGCTGGTGGTGCATGATCTTTCCCATCTCCGCTATCCGGAGGTCCACCCGCCGGCCCGTGTGGCCTTTTTGACCCGCCACTTGCGACCGGCCATGGCGCGCGCGGAGGCCGTTCTGACGGACTCGCGTTTTACGGAAGCGGAATTGTTGCATTACTTCCCGGAGGTGGCAGGGCGGACCCATGTGGTCTATCCCGGTATCAGCGGGCGCTTTTCCGTAGCTCCGGCTGCGGAGGTGGAAACGGCACTGGATGGGGTTTTGCTGGGAGACGATCGGCGCTTTTTCCTCTTTCTTTCCACCCTGGAGCCGCGCAAGAATCTGGCGGGTCTGCTGGCGGCCTATGCGGCATTGCCGACGGCGATCCGTGAGGCGCACCCGCTGGTACTGGTCGGTCAGATGGGTTGGCAGGAGAGTAATTTCGCCGCGGTCCTGACGGGGATGGTGGAGCGCGGCGAGGTGCGGATGCTGGGCTACCTGCGCGACGAGCTGCTGCCAGCCCTCTATCGGCGCGCCCTGGCACTGGTCTACCCGTCCCTCTACGAGGGCTTTGGTCTGCCGCCCATCGAGGCCATGGCCACAGGCTGCCCGGTGCTGGTAGCCAACGTCAGCTCCCTGCCGGAGGTCTGCCGCGACGCGGCGCTGTATTGCGACCCACTGGATGTGAGGTCCATCACCGCGGGGATGCGGCGGCTGGCGGAGGACGATGCGTTGCGCGCCCGACTGTCGGCTGCAGGCCCGGCGCGGGCTGCGCTCTATAGCTGGGAGGACGCGGCAACGCAGGTGTTGGGGGTGATGCGGGATGTGGCGCGCGGCTGAAGCTTCTAATGCGTGTCTAGAGGGGTGGTTGGCTGGTAGGTGGTGTACCAGTCGTTTTCGAGAATGACCTTGAGGAGTTGTTGGGTGCTTTGCGCCCAGGTGAGATAGGGCATGTCTCTGGATTGCGGCGCCTTGCCCTCGGCGTGGAGTTGGAGCCAGTGGCGAAGGCTATCGGCCAGCGCGGCGCTGTCGGTGTTGGGGAAATAAAAGGCAAAATCGCCCGCTACTTCATGAAAGACCGGGATGTCGCGGGCGATGATGGGCAGCCCGTAATGGGCCGCCTCGATAAGGGGCAGGCCGAAGCCTTCGGCATAGGAGGCGGCGAGGAGCGCGGTACACTGGGCATACAACTGCATGAGCAAGGCATCGCTGGCCTTTTCCAGCCAAAATAGCTGCTTGTTGCGCTGGGGATGGCGGCGCAGACGACGAACCAGATCGTGGCTGCGCCAACCTTCCTTGCCGACGATGACCAGATTGAGCTGGATGCCCTCTTTCCAGAGCACTTCCACGGCATCGAGCGCAGGTGCGTGGCCTTTACGTGGTTCTACGGTGCCGACCATGAGGAGGGTAGGACTTACTGCGCATGCTCTGAGTACATCGGCTTCCTCTATTTTTTCGTCGTTCAAAGGCAGTGTGTATTTTCTGGTCGTGATGTCGGCACCTAGGTGAAAATAGCCAATAGGCAGTGGGCGCTCGCGCAGGCCGGGATGATGCTCTAACCACACTTTGATCTCATCCGCTACTGCGCGGGAGTCACAGATAATGGCGTCCGTTACCGCCATGACCCCAGTAAACCAGTCATGAAAAGCAAAGTAATAAGCCTTTGGCAGATCGACGTTCTCTTGTAGCCCGAATATGTCGTAAATAGTAAATATTATGCGGGTACCATTTTCGGACAATGGTACAAGAGAGGAAAAAGGAAATATAAGATGCAGATCGGCGCTAAAAAAAATATCATGCGATTGCGCAGTGCATGATATGCTTTCATGTTGTATAAGCGCTTTTTTGTTTATATTGCCCTCGGCGAAATCCAATCCATTAAAAGCGGATATTGTACCGTCTCCTTGTGCTACTACCGGTAAAATATGTGTACTATACTGATTGCTAACCATGTAATTATAAATAGATTTAACGACACGCTGAATCCCCGTATTTACATCTCTTAACGCGATTGCCGAAGCGTCAAAGAAGATTGTAATCCTGCCACTATCTTTTGTTGAAATTGAGTTGCTGGGGATGGCAAAACAAGCTTCTTTTTTGCACGCATTGATGTCTACTCTTTGCATGCGCCCGTATAGAAGTTTTTTTATACGATAATTTATTAGCCTCATAAATCCATCAATCACCGGATATCCAAACAACAGTTTCCGGATTAGAGTTATAGCCCTTTCGTTATTAAGTAGCTTTATATATTTATTTCTAAAACCCATGACCGTTCCCTGTATTTTGCCAGACTAGTCGGTATAATCATTAAATTTTTAGTCCGATAATTTTTTCTATTTTTAATTTTATCCGATCTATTTTTAATGATATTATTTCAATATTGCTGAACCTTTTTTTTGTAACATATACCGCTGCATCGTACACATTGTTAACTTTTCCAACGGTTGATATGGTGCTCCAGAACGCAAATTTATTAAATCTATTAATAGTATTTTTGGTGGTAAATTTTACCATCAATAAATGCATTCTAACATTGCTTACGGATATAGGTTTTGGATGGAAATGGCATTGTACTTTTAGGTAGTCCATAGTTTCATTTAGAAATTCTTTTGGTGCTTTTGCGGCGGCTATCTCAAGCTGTTTTGACATATTACTAATTTTTTTGTAATTTCTTAAAAATTGGCTCTGAATAAATGATTCTAACGTTAGCAAATGGACTGATTTTACTTTTCCGTTTCCAAGAGAGTGATGGAATGGTATATCATTTTCACGGTAGAAATTTTCGGCAATTAAATGGTTTTTATTACAGCCAAGTTGAGAGTGCCCATTGCTGTATTTTGATATACCATCAATTGAAAATGGTTTTGATAAGGACAAATAATAGGGTGTAACAGATGCTATTGCAAGCCCACTATATACGTCTGGAATAGATGACTTAAAGAATAGACCATCTTTACTTCGTGCCTTCTGCACTAGGCTGTGATGTACTACTCCACCAGTGTATAGCATAGGCAAATCACTATATATCATGTCTC
>JAJYPA010000517.1 GCA_021795795.1 Pseudomonadota bacterium
TTACAAGCAGTTCTCGCGTGATTTCTTTGACCTGATTATCATCGACGAATGCCATCGCGGCAGCGCAGCAGAAGACTCCGCATGGCGCGAGATACTGGAATATTTTTCATCGGCTACGCATGTGGGATTAACCGCCACGCCTAAAGAAACCAAGGATGTGTCCAGTATTCATTATTTTGGTGATCCGGTTTACAGCTACACCCTGAAGCAGGGCATAGAGGACGGCTTCCTGGCGCCATATAAAGTCATCCGCATCGACATCGACAAAGACGTGCAAGGCTGGCGTCCGAGCAAAGGCCAAACCGATAAACATGGCAAGATAATTGCCGACCGGGTTTACAACCAGACCGATATGGATCGTACCCTGGTACTGGAAAAGCGCACCGAGCTGGTAGCCCGTAAAATCACCGAATTTCTGGTCGCCACTGACCCTTACGCCAAGACTATCGTATTTTGCGATGATATCGACCACGCCGAGCGCATGCGCCAGGCTTTGGTCAACCTGAATCCCGAACGGGTGAAGGAAAACCGCAAATACGTGATGCGTATTACCGGCGACGAAAACGAGGGTAAAGCTGAGCTGGATAACTTTATCAACCCGGAAGAACGTTATCCGGTAATCGCCACGACTTCCAAATTGATGACAACAGGTGTCGATGCGCAAACCTGCAAGCTGGTGGTACTTGACCAGCACATCAAATCGATGACGGAATTCAAGCAGATCATCGGGCGTGGCACACGCATCAATGAGGATTACGGCAAATATTGGTTCACCATCATGGATTTCAAAAAAGCGACAGAGCTATTTGCCGATGAAGACTTTGATGGGCCGCCGATAGTTATTTATGAACCTGCAGCGGATGAATCGCCAGTGCCACCCGATGAGGATGAGGGGGCAGTGACGGTTGATGAAAACGGTAACTTAGTCACGTTCGGTGAAACAGACACCGGAGACAATGCAGACCAGGATGAACCCAGCACCGGACGCATTAAATATGTGATGGGCGACGTGACCGTGTATGTCGTCGCCGAGCGCGTGCAATATTACGGGCCGGATGGCAAATTGATTACCGAGTCGCTTAAGGATTACACGCGTCAGACTGTGCGTAGGGATTATGCCTCGCTCAACGAATTCCTGCACAAGTGGACGACTGCTCAGCGCAAGGCCGTCATCCTGCAAGAGCTGGAAGCGCATGGCGTATTGCTTGAGGCGCTGGCCGATGAAGTTGGCAAGGATTTCGATGCTTTCGACCTGATCTGCCACGTCGCTTTCGATCAGCCACCCCTGACCCGGCGCGAGCGCGCCGAACAGGTGAAGAAACGCAATTACTTTAGCAAATATCAAGGGAAGGCACGTAAGGTACTGGAAGCATTGGTCGACAAATATGCTGATACAAATATTGAAAATATCGAAGATATAAAAATACTTAAAATTGATCCATTCCGACAGATTGGAACTGCTTCTGAATTGATTGGTGAATTTGGTGGGCGAGAAGCTTATTTAAAAGCTATTCAAGAATTAGAAGAACAACTTTACGGTAGTTTATGTTAGATTCAAATCAACTCGAATACGAACTTATTCGTCGAAACTTCACGCTTAACGTCGACAATACGCATGCCAGAGGATTTCTTAGCCCAGACGCACAGCAATTGGTTTATGTAAAGACCTCTCGAAATCGTAAACATGACCCACTTCTTCCTGTATTTAAGCAACCGCTCGTTTTACATTGGTCGGTTGAAAAGACGATTAATTTTCCTCAGTTGATTAAGTTAGTCCCAGCAACAGTGGGATATTGCAATCACAATATGCGAGGATTTGAAGGGGAAGAGGGTAAAAAACCATATGGAATAGCCGTAGCCATTGAGTCTGGTAAAGTGCTTGATGAAATACTAAACCTTATAAATATTATCCCAATACGGCGTGGCTCAGCATTTGAAGACATAGAGCAAGAGATGTCCGAGCTAAAAAAACTCTCAGAGACCACTCGAAAAACAATAATTGATGCACGTCTTGGCCAAGGAAAATTCAGAGCTGACCTTCAAGCTTATTGGAAAGGATGCGCTGTTACCGGCTGTGCTGCATATAAAATGCTGCGAGCATCACATATCAAGCCATGGCGTGATTCGAGTAATTCTGAGCGATTGGATCCACATAACGGACTTTTGTTGACTGCAAATTTGGATTTAGCTTTTGATCAAGGTTTAATAAGTTTTGACGACTTAGGTAACATCCTAATCAAAAAAGTACTTAGTAACGAAGACCTCAGTAATTTAGGTATTCGACCTGAAATGAAGTTGCGGGGAATTGAAGCGGAACACAAATTTTTTCTGACTGAACACCGCAGCATGAACCACTTTAAGAAGTAATTACATGTCTATCAACTCCACCATCAAATCCATCCAGGACATCATGCGCAAGGACGTCGGTGTCGATGGCGATGCTCAGCGCCTGAGCCAACTGGTATGGATGCTGTTCCTCAAAATCTTCGATGATCGTGAAACCGAATGGGAACTGCTGCAAGATAACTACCAATCGCCGTTACCGGAGTCATGCCGCTGGCGCAACTGGGCCGCCAACGCCGAAGGCGTGACCGGTGAGGCGTTAAAGCAGTTTCTCGATAACGAGCTGTTTCCTGCTTTGCAACAACTGGAAGCCAAAGGCGGTGACCAGCGCGCTTATGTAATCCGCTCGGTGTTTGAAGACGCCTATAATTATATGAAATCCGGCCAGTTGATCCGGCAGGTGATCAACAAGATACAAGAAGGGGTGGATTTCAATAAGGCGCAGGAGCGCCACCTGTTTGGTGATATGTACGAGCAATTACTGCGTGATTTGCAGGCAGCAGGCAACGCGGGTGAGTTTTATACGCCTCGTGCGGTAACGGAATTCATGGTGCGCATGGTCGATCCGCGACTCGGTGAAAAAGTGATGGACCCAGCCTGCGGCACCGGCGGTTTTCTGACCGGTGCGATCGAACACATCCGCACTCGAGAGGTGAAAACGGTAGACGATGAAGCGCAATTACAGGCGAGCATTTTTGGAATTGAAAAGAAGCCAATGCCGCATTTGCTTTGTACCACCAACATGATACTGCATAACATCGAGGTGCCGAGCAATATCCGCCACGACAACACCCTCGCGCGTCCGTTGATCAGTTGGGGGCCGAAAGAACGCGTGGATGTCGTCGTCACCAACCCGCCGTTCGGCGGGATGGAAGAAGACGGCATAGAAACCAACTTCCCGGCAGCCTTCCGTACCCGTGAAACCGCAGATCTATTTCTGGTGCTAATCATGCAGATACTGAAAACCGGCGGTCGCGCAGCGCTGGTGTTGCCGGATGGCTTCCTGTTCGGCGAAGGCATCAAAACCCGCATCAAGGAAAAGCTGCTGGCGGAATGCAACCTGCACACTATCGTGCGCCTGCCCAATAGCGTGTTTGCGCCCTACACCAGCATCAAAACCAACCTGCTGTTTTTCAGCAAAGGCACGCCCACCCAGCACATCTGGTTTTACGAACACCAATTGCCAGCGGGCGTAAAAGCCTACAACAAAACCAAACCCCTTAAGGTGGAAGAATTCGCGCCGCTGGAAAAATGGTGGGGCAAGGAAACCGATAGCTACAAGGCAAGGCTAGAAAACGAATACGCGTGGAAAGTCAGCCTGGAAGATATTAAAGCGCGCAACTACAACCTCGATTGCAAGAATCCGCATATCGGTGAGCAGGAAATTCATGACCCAGATGCGCTGCTGGCGCAATACAACGCCGTGCAGAATGACATCGCAGCACTGCGTAACCAGCTGAAAGGCATATTGGGAGATGCGTTGCAACGCGGAGAACACGCATGAGCAATGTTCAGCAATTGCTTATCGATCATCTGGACATTTGGACGGCTGCTGACAGCGCAAAAAAAACCGGGCGCGGTCGTAGTTCGGGTAATGCAGCTAGTGTGTATGGCATCAAGAAACTGCGAGAGCTGATACTGGAACTGGCCGTGCGCGGCAAGCTGGTGCCGCAAGACCCGAACGATGAACCAGCCAGCGAATTGCTTAAACGCATTCAGGCTGAGAAAGCCAAGTTGGTTGCCGAGGGAAAGATTAAGAAAGATAAGTCACTGTTGCCGATAAACGATTACGAAATACCTTTCGAATTGCCCCAGGGATGGGTGTGGACAACATTGGCGTCTATATCACTTATTAACCCTAGAAATAATGCAGAAGATAATTGCCCTGCCTCATTCGTAACGATGAGAATGATAGGAGCAGGGTTTAATTCTATGCACGATCATGAGATTCGTCTTTGGAAAGAAATTAAGAAAGGTTACACCCATTTTGCAGAGTGCGATATTGGGATTGCGAAAATTACACCATGCTTTGAGAACAGTAAGGCGTGTGTTTTTTCTGGGCTAGAAAATGGTATAGGCGCAGGGACGACAGAATTACATATTGTCAGGCCAATTAACTTAACTCTCGCACCACGCTATGTTTTGGCTTATTTAAAATCCCCACAGTTTTTGCTGGTTGGGGAAACAAGAATGACTGGTACTGCTGGTCAGAAGAGATTGCCAAAAGAGTTTGTCGAGTTGAATCCATTTCCGTTGCCACCTCTTGCCGAACAACACCGCGTCGTCGCTAAAGTCGATGAGCTAATGGCGCTGTGCGACCAATTTGAAACCCAACACACTAACGCCGCAGTAGCCCACGAAAATCTTGTGAGCCAACTGCTTAGCACACTTACCCAATCGCAAAGAGCAGAGGATTTCAACGCCAACTGGCAGCGCATCGCCGCTAATTTTGATACGCTGTTCACAACTGAAGCCAGTATCGACGCCCTTAAACAAATCCTGCTGCAATTGGCGGTAATGGGTAAACTCGTCCCGCAAGACCCGAACGATGAACCCGCCAGCGAACTGCTCAAGCGCATACAGGCTGAGAAGGCCAAGTTGATTGCTGAAGGTAAGATCAAGAAAGACAAGCCGCTGCCGCCGATAACTGATGAAGAAAAACCGTTTGAATTGCCGCAGGGCTGGGCATGGACAACATTGGCGTTTATATCACTAATTAACCCTAGAAATAATGCAGAAGATGATTGCTCTGCCTCATTCGTAACGATGGCAATGATAGGAGTAGGATTTAATTCTATGCACGATCATGAGATTCGTCTTTGGAAAGAAATTAAGCAAGGTTTCACCCATTTTGCAGAGTCCGATATTGGGGTTGCGAAAATCACACCATGCTTTGAGAACAGTAAGGCGTGTGTTTTTTCTGGGCTAGAGAATGGTATAGGTGCAGGGACGACAGAATTACATATTGTCAGGCCAATCAACTTAACTCTCGCGCCTCGCTATGTTTTAGCTTATTTAAAATCCCCACAGTTTTTGTTGGTTGGGGAAACAAAAATGACTGGTACTGCTGGCCAGAAGAGATTGCCAAAAGAGTTTGTTGAGTTAAATCCATTTCCGCTGCCACCACTCGCCGAACAACACCGCATAGTCATCAAAGTTGATGAACTGATGGCGCTGTGCGGCCAACTACAATCGCGCATTGCTGGGGCGGCTCAGTTGCAGCAAAAACTGGCGGACGTGTTGATTAAGGAGACAGTAAGTTGTGATTCTAAATAGGTGGTGATGATATGGGCATCCAAATCTTAGAGATTATTGGCCGAGCGACGCAGGGTATTACGAAGCCTTTCATTTGTCGCGGTGAGGATGAGCATATCTATTTTGTGAAGGGTAGGGGTGCCGGAATGCGTAGCCTCATTTGTGAATGGGTGGTAGGAAATCTTGCCATAAAGCTTGGTGTGAACTTTCGGCG
>JAJYPA010000069.1 GCA_021795795.1 Pseudomonadota bacterium
AAGCTCGTCGAGCAGGGCATCGGTCTTCTTCTGGGTAATGGTCATTGGTTCTCCTCCTTCTCGTTAGTCGCAGATAACCAGTTACACAGTTATTTGTACACCCTCGCCGAATGCGCTGCGATTATCTTGCCTACCTTCACGCCTCAAGATAGCTGCTGCAAGGCCCCACCTCAATCCGAATAAAACAGTCCAGATCCATGAAATGGTACCGTGTACAAATGGAAGCAGCGATTCTGCACGACGGATCGCTCCCTCAAGGCTCACTGGTTGCAAACCACACTGACGCCAGCTCAAGAGCCGTGGTGTATCCACGCCAATCCCTGCTGCTGCCATTGAATGAGCTTTTGGCGGTCTGTCTGGCAGTGCCACAACGGTGACTGCCGTCAAAATAAACAGGCGGCGGTCGTTGCGCTCGTTGTGGGCGGCGGAGATTTCGTCCTGAAGGAGCTTGATACGCTCTTGTTGCGTCGCGACTTCTCGAAAAATCATGGCCAGCTCTTCGGTGGCTCGCTGAAGATCGTCCCCGTCCTGGCAACGTGACTAATGCACCGTCCAAGTTTTGTTGACCGTTACAACCAGCACAGGTACGCTCAACTTACCCTTAACCTCAGTAAAAACACTCATAATTTCATGACATCCGTCGATATCCTCGGTTTTATTGCCACAGGCTTTACCACACTGTCTTTCTTGCCACAGGTTTGGCGAACATGGAAAACGCGTGATGTCAGCGGCATCTCGCTGCCCACCTACATCATCATCACCGTGGGGCTTGCCCTCTGGCTTGTGTATGGATGGATCAAAGGTGATGTTCCCATTATCGTTGCCAACTCGGCCATGGTGCTACTGACGGGGAGCATTACGGTTATGAAAATACGCTTTGGCCGCACCGGCATGGCATAAAACCAGAACCCATGCCTGCCCAAATTTTCATTCTCGGAAGCCTGATGCAAACCTTCTGCTGGTGGGTGGAGCGTATGCCTCGTGCAGGGGAGTCAATTCAGGCCAGTGCCCTGCGCCTTGAGCTTGGCGGCAAGGGTCTGAATGTCGCCGTGGGGATGGCGCGTCTGGGCGCACGCATTGAAGTGCTTCTAGGCTGTGGCAACGACCATGCAGGCGAAGCCGCCTTGAATCTGCTGCACAGCGAAGGAATCAGCACCCGGAATGTGCACCGCATGGAAAGCCCCTCGGGGCATGGTGCGGGGCTCATCACCCCAGATGGACAGAGTTTCATCAGCATTTTTCCTGGTGCAAACGCCTTGCTCGATGCAACACATATCGAGCAGGCTCGCGCTGATCTATGTTCCGCCAGCATGGTAAATGCACAATTTGAAACAGCCATGCCCGTGATTGTGTCGGCATTTGCCCTCGCCCATGCCCACGGTGTGCCGACCGTACTCAATCCATCGCCCTGGCAAGAACCGGATGCCGCCCTAAAACGCACCACGCACACCCTGATTGTCAATGAAACCGAGGCTGCGCAGCTCGCAAACCATCCTAGGAACGCACCACCGGCAGAGCCTGAAATCTGGGAGTGCGCCCTTGCCAGCATCTGGAGCGATTGGATAACCCTGCAACGTATCGTTATTACCTTGGGATCACGCGGCAGCCTAGCACTCGTCCGACCCGAGGCAGAGGCGGACAGCACATTCATCCATTCTCACGCCCCCATCATCACCTGCGTAGACAGCACCGGCGCAGGCGACGCATTCAGCTGCGGTTACCTCTGGGCCAGCCTGCAAAAACAGCCTCTTATCGAAGCGCTGCGCTGGGGTAACTACTGCGGAGCGCATGTTGCAGCAAAGCGTGGTGTGATCGAAGTCCTGCCCTCAGCGGATGATGCGTACACGTGGTTCAAAGCGTCAGCTTGAGCCGGTAGATATACGCATCACCGCGAAAACAGCCCTCGACGTACTCCACCAACGCCCGCCGTGCACCCTGCTGCGCTGTATAGGTTTTGCGCTTGAGCAACAGACAAGGTTGAGGCGACGCAAAGCCAAACACCCGCATTTCCTTGTCTGAACTCATTATGGCCTCAATGGACTGCTCAGCTTCACCAAGCCGCTCACCAAGATTCTGTTCAATCAGCCCATAAGCTGAGCCCTGCCCATCCCAATCAGCCAGCGCGGGCGCAAGGTGCAGTGCGTACCACGCATCTTCGCGCGTCATGGGTACGCCGTCCGCACAGCGCACCCGTACCAGATGCAAAAACTCAGCATTCGACGGCAAGCCGAACACTGAAGCCATCTTCCGATCCTGAACCACCTTAATTGCCTCGACACGGCTACTTGCCTCGCGCCCAAGTTCACGCATTTCTTGCGTAAAGCCCTTAAGCTGTCCCATCACCGGACTGACCTGAGGCACGGCTTGTACCACACTGCCTGAGCGTCCACGCCCGGCCAGCCGCCGCGCCTTGCGCAGTTCATCATAGGCGCGTTTCACTGTAACCCGGCTAACCCCAATAGATTCAGCCAGCTCGCGCTCGGAAGGCAGACTGACTCCGGCAGGAATATCGCCGGAAACAATCATGCGCTCCAACTGCAAAAACAATTGCTGCCAAAATGGCTCCGCCGACAGACGATCCAAACTTAAATCGTCAATCGCATATGACATCTTTCCATTCTCCTAAAAAATAGCTGTTGCAAAGTTTTCGTATCTCGACATCACGCCTACGCTTCAAGATAAATTCGAACCAAACATTAAATTAAGCCCTGCATCCACCAGCCGCTACCATGGTAGACCGCACCAATGCCATGCAGTTCAAAAACCTGCAGGATGTGCTGCGATTATCTTGCCTACCGGTACGCCTGAAGATAGCTGCTGCAAAGCATTCACCTAATTCGAAAAAAACAAAGTCCAAACAAAAAAATGGTATTGCATAATAGCTAAGTATATAATACCATTAAATCCGTAACAACTTCAGGCTTTGAGCCACATACCATTAAATTGCGCACGATTTCTTTTCGTCTTCCCACACAACATAAGGTCTTTGAGCATGAAACAACAGTCATTGCATTTAGCCAGCACCAGCCTGCTGCTGTCACTCACCTTAGGCTTAGCCGCGTGTGGAGGGGGCTGTGGATCCTCGCCTACACCAATCCCTACACCAATCCATAAACCAACCCCTAAACCAACCCCTAAACCGACACCAACCCCGACACCCGCCACGTACACCATTGGCGGGAGCGTTTCGGGTCTGGCCGCAGGCACTTGGGTCGTGTTGCTCAATAACGAGGGCGACAATCTGACGGTAAATGCCAATGGCAATTACACCTTTCTGACTGCCCTGGCCAGTGGGGAGGTGTATCACGTCACCATCGGGCAACAACCCACTGGTCAAACCTGTTCGGTCACGAGCGGCAGCGGCACCATCGCCAGCAGCAATATCACCAATGTGGCGGTGAGTTGTGTCAACAATGCACCACCACCGTCGGCAACCTATACGGTCGGCGGCAATGTCACCGGTCTCGCGACCGATCAATCGGTGACCGTGCAGGACAACAGTGGCGACACACTGGTAGTCACCGCCGATGGCCCCTTCACCTTTGCCACCGCCCTGGCCACCGGCGCAAGCTATGCAGTTACGGTATCTGCTCAGCCCGCCGGTCAAACCTGTTCGGTCACGAGCGGCAGCGGCACCATGGCCAGCAGCAATATCACCAATGTGGCGGTAAATTGCATTACGCACGGCCTCGTCAGCACCTTCGCCGGTTCCACCACAGCAGGCTCAGCCGATGGCACCGGCGCGGCCGCGAGTTTTAATTCCCCCGCAGGGGTCGCGACCGATGCCAGTGGCAATGTTTATGTGGCGGATTCGGCCAACAACGAGATTCGCAAGATCAGCCCGGCCGGTGTGGTGACGACGCTGGCGGGTTCCACCACAGCAGGCTCAGCCGATGGCACCGGCTCGGTCGCGAGTTTTTCTTCCCCCTATGGGGTCGCGACCGATGCCAGTGGCAATGTTTATGTGGCGGATACGTACAACCACGAGATTCGCAAGATCAGCCCGGCCGGCGTGGTGACGACACTGGCGGGTTCCACCACCGCTGGCTCAGCCGATGGTACCGGCGCGGCCGCGAGTTTTAATTCCCCCGAAGGGGTCGCGACCGATGCCAGTGGCAATGTCTATGTGGCGGATGCGGTCAACCACGAGATTCGCAAGATCAGCCCGGCCGGCGTGGTCACCACCCTGGCGGGTTTCACCGCCCCAGGCTCTGCCGATGGTACCGGCGCGGCGGCCCGTTTTCATGGCCCCGCTGGGGTCGCCACCGATGCCAGTGGCAATCTCTATGTGGCGGATACGGGCAACCACGAGATTCGCAAGATCAGCCCGGCCGGCGTGGTGACGACACTGGCGGGTTCCACCACCGCTGGCTCAGCCGATGGTACCGGCGCGGCCGCGAGTTTTAATCACCCCTTAGGGGTCGCCACCGATGCCAGTGGCAATGTCTATGTGGGGGATTCGTACAACAACGAGATTCGCAAGATCAGCCCGGCCGGTGTGGTCACCACCCTGGCGGGTTCCACCGCCTTCGGCTCAGCCGATGGCAGCGGCGCGGCGGCCCGTTTTCATGGCCCCTTTGGGGGTCGTCACCGATGCCAGTGGCAATGTTTATGTGGCGGACTACGGCAACAACGAGATTCGCAAGATCACGCAGTAAGGCATTGGGTCAACGTGGATGGGGCAGGCGCACGGTAGCGATGCCCTGATGGCAATAGCACGAGTTGTTTCTTTTTTCGCTTTCACACACAGCATGGAGATAGCAGATGAACACATCACACACCACCCCATACCGCACACTAAACCCGTTGGCAGCCGCCTTGGCTGCCGCTCTGCTGCTTCCGGCCACCCCGGCGTGGCCGGGTTCGTTAGACGGCGGCAGCGCCACGGGCTTCAGCAGTGTTTCGGTTGGTCCAGGCAGCATAGCCAGCGGGGATAACAGCACGGCCAGCGGGGTCAACAGCTTTGCCAGCAGGGACAGCAGCACGGCCACCGGGGACAGCAGCACGGCCAGCGGGGCCAACAGCACGGCCAGCGGGGCCGGCAGCACGGCCACCGGGGCAGGCAGCATGGCCATAGTGGCCAACAGCACGGCCACCGGGGCAGGCAGCACGGCCAGTGGGGATTACAGCACGGCCACCGGGGCTAGCAGCACGGCCATAGGAGCCAACAGCACGGCCAGAGGCGACAGCAGCACGGCCAGCGGCGACAGCAGTACGGCCAGTGGCAATGGCGATATTGCCGTTGGCGCACTGGCACCCACTAACAACAGCACGAGCCAATCTTCGGGCAATATCGCCATCGGCGCCTCGACAGGTGTGGTTTCGGGCAGCTTTGATAATACCTCCACCACCGCCAATGGCGGCAATTCGATTGCCATTGGTACTGGTACGTAATCAACGGGCAATAACTCGGTCGCATTGGGCTCGGGCAGTGATGACGGCGGAGAAGCCAATGTGCTTAGCGTGGGCAATGGCACACAAAAACGCAAAATCATCTACGTGGCGCCCGGCACTCTGAGTTCGACCAGTACGGACGCCGTCAACGGTAGTCAGTTGGATGCCACAAACCAACAGGTTGCGACCAACGCCGCGGGTATTGCGACCAATACCGGCAATATTGCTGCCCACGAGGTTAGAATCAATGCACTTGTGAACGGCAAACTTGGTACCTGCATGGTAGTCAGCGGCGGCTTGCAATGTGGGGTTCAGGCCAAAGCAGAAGGCGCTAATGCCATCGCGCAGGGAAATGGAGCCACGGCGAACGGTGATGACACGTTGGCACTGGGCACCAATGCCCGCGCCAGTTACGCTGGCTCGGTCGCCATCGGTGCAGGTGCTCAGGCCAATGCCGACCCGACGACCGCGGTGGGCAACAACGCCATTGCCAACGGCAATAACTCGGTCGCATTGGGCGCAAACACCACGGCCAGTGGCAGCAATTCGGTGGCGCTCGGTCAAGGCTCGGTCGCCAATCGCGACAACAGTGTGAGCGTGGGTGATGCCGCGGTTGGCTTGACCCGCCAAATCACCCATGTCGCGCCCGGCACGCAAGGAACGGATGCGGTGAATCTCGATCAACTCAACGGTGCCAATGCCAATACGCTGAACGAGGCCGATTCCCGCGCCAACCGAGGCATTGCCTCGGCGGTCGCGCTTGCTGGCTCTGTACCGAGTTTCGGCACCTCGGGCAACAGTATGACAGCGGGGGCCGGTTCGTATGGCGGTCAGTCGGCGGTGGCGTTGCAATACGCCCATCGGTTCAATTATGGGGAAGCCCATCCCATCGTTGCCTCAATCGGCGCGGCCACTTCGACCGGCGGCTGCACAGCCGTGCACGGCAGCGTGAGCGTGGGCTGGTAAACATCGCTCACAACCAGATTCCCCCGATCGTTACCGGCACGATCGGGGGAATGGGCACAGGCGGTCACCGCATAGATTTTCTCGGAAAGTGGCTCTTGATATCCTCGAAAAAGAGGATATTCATCGTGGTAGCCCGCTATTTAGGAAATGAATGGGTATTGCATAATTGGTTGTTGTACCGAGCAGGAGTTAGGCGATGCCACATCCTTCCGCCACTTTGGTTCCCACGAATCATAAGCTTAGAAGTTTGAGCCAATCCGTCATAAGCTTAGAAGTTTGAGCCAATCCGTCAATCGATAGTTGAGTTAAATGCGGAATCAGCACATGTATGCGCCTTACTTGCTTTTCGCAAACCTTGGCACCATTGATGACAAAAACCCGCGTGATGACGACCATTGACGGGCTCCGCCACCTCAGGCTCAGCCGATAGTACCGGCTCGGCCACCCGTTTTAATAACCCCGCTAGGATAGCCACCGATGCCAGTGACAATGTTTTTGTAGCGGATGCGGACAACAACGAGATTCATAAGATCACGCCGTAGGGCCATGCTATGAGGCATTGGGTCGTCGTGGATGGGGCAGGCGCACGGCAGCGATGCCCCGATGACCAATAGCGCACCGGAGCAAGCGTCCACCGTCACCGAGGGTGATCGTAAGGCGGGATTTGCAGGATGCGCCCTAATGATCTGGCGTGCCATTTTGGGGGTGTATTTAGAAACGCCCCCATACTATGCAGAATACGCACAATACCCCCAATGCGGTAACTTTGCGTATAGGGGTACAGATTGTTACCCGGTCACAAGCCACAGAATGCGGGACCACTTTCACCACCCGCCGATGGTGTCGGTATTGCCGCCAGCCCGCCAACGCCCACGCCGATCCTACGGTTCATTCTACGGTAAGCCAATCTCTCATTTCGAGTGAGGGTAGGGGTATAACACCGCGCTCTTTTGTTGTAGCTCTGCGGGACAACCTAGCGCTTTTATTATGGCGCGTACTTAAAGAAACGTACAAAAATTAACGAATTAGAACCCATGAGAAACTTAGGTTTATTTGATTTAGTGGCGGAGGATCAGCCCGCCAACGTCGGTTATAAGCGATTGAATCTATAGGCTTTATTTTCGCAAGCCATTGATTCATCCAATCTACGCACCAAAAACGTTGTAACAGGCGGGCGCAAGGCGTATTATCTAGCTTTATTTTCTATGGTACGTAGGAAGGAGCTTAGAAAACATGCCCAGATTAGCCAAGGAACTGACCGCTATCGAGGTTAAACGCCTCACAGTGAACACGAATGCCGAAGGCGTACCGTATAACACCATGCACCGCGTCGGTGGCGTATCGGGGCTTATGCTCCAGATAACACCCAGCGGGGCTAAATCTTGGTTACTGCGCACCTACGTAGGTGAAAAGCGCCGAAGCATTGGGCTTGGTGGCTTCCCTGATGTATCACTAGCTGACGCCCGCACCAAAGCGCAAGCCGTTAAAGACCAGATCGAGCTAGGGCTAGACCCTATCGAAACCAAACGCGCCGCCCGGCGTGCCTTGATTGATTCGCAGCGGCAGACCATCACCTTTGAAGATGCCGCCCGCCGCTATATCGAGATGAAGGCCAAAGAGTTTAAGAACCCGCGCCAAGCCGAACAATGGACAAGCAGCCTGACCGCCTACGCCTTCCCGATCATTGGTGGCGTGCCCGTGCGAGATATTGAGCTGACCCATATCAAAGCCGTGCTAGACCCGATTTGGGAGCGCATCAACGAAACGGCAAACCGCGTGCGTGGGCGCATCGAAAATATTTTAGGTTGGGCAACGATTCACCAATACCGCACCGGCGAAAACCCCGCCCGCTGGACGAACTACCTAGACCAGATTTACGCCGCACCGGGCAAAATTCAGAAAGTGAAGCATCACGAGGCCATGCCGTTTGCTGACGTGCCCGCATTCATGGCCGAATTGCGCCAGCGTGACGGATTAGCCGCCCGTGCCCTTGAGTTTACGATTCTGACCGCCACCCGCACCAATGAAGGCGTTGGCGATAAGCGCATCCATAAGCCCGGCGCAACATGGGGCGAGATCGACACAGACAAGCGCCTCTGGACGATACCCGCCGAGCGCATGAAGGCAGGCCGTGCGCATCAAGTACCATTGTCTGACGCCGCCATGAAGGTTTTAGCCGGGCTTGCCCGTGGCGATGATGCCGCGCTGATATTCCCCGGCGCGGGTGGCGCGATTGCATCGAATAACTTTTTATCGAGCGTATTGAAGCGCATGGGGCAGCAAGTCACCGCGCACGGGTTTAGATCGAGCTTCAAAGATTGGGCGCGAAACCTGACCGCCTTTGATGATGAAGTTTCAGAGCTTGCCCTAGCGCATATCAGCAACGACCTGACCCGCGCCGCTTATGCCCGTGACGGTTTGATTGAGAAGCGCCGCCAACTGATGACCGATTGGGCGCACTACTGCGAACACGGGCAACAAACCAAAAGCAATGTAATCGCCATTGGGGAGCGCCGCGCATGAAGATCGAAACACAATCACCATTCTTGACGATCACCGAAGCCGCTAAGATTTTGCAACGATCAGAGCAGGACGTTTTAGACTTCGCCGCGTTTCATTCGCTTGGAGCCGGGGCGCTTATCTCGGGCGTTAACGCCACGCGCTATGAATGCCGCACGGACAACGGGCAAACCTTTTGCTATGCGGCAGACCCGCAAACAAGCCCGGCTAAAGGTTTTTTCAGGCTGAAGGCCGACGATTTGCAGCAAATTAGATCAGTCGGGAACGTTACCCCGCGCGTGCTATTCCCGCATGATTCGCACCCCGGCCAAAGCCTCGACGAGTGCGGATATTTCCTGATTGATTCGTGGGACGGCATTCCCTTGTCGATTGGAATAAATCAGCTATGGGTTTTTAGGCCGGAGCTGGCACGCTGGCAGGCTACCCAGCCGAAAGGCAGCCCGCGCGGCAGGAGAGCGGGTTCAGGCGCTGATTGGCAGGCGATTCAAAGGGAGCTAGACACCTTCGCGCACAAGATGCGCCTGCAGGGGCAGACTACCGCCAAGCCGGAAGTTATCAGCGCATACCTAAAATCGACACCCCGCGAATTAACGTATGGTTCAGTGAATCGGAGAACAAAAAAGACTTGGTAAAACAATTAGATGAGTTAGATATTAGCCCGCTTTGTGCGGGTTTTTTATTGCCCTAAATCGGACAAAAAAAGACATTAAATAGCCGCCGATTTTTCGCTTGTTTTTACTGACCCTGTACCAACTAGGAGCAAGCGAAATCATGCAACCACAAACAGTTTTTTTCTCTGACAAGGCACTGGCCGAAAGGTACCAAGTTACCCGGCAAACCATTTGGCGTTGGGTTCGTGAAAACCGACTAGCGAAGCCGGTCAAATTAGCGGCAGGCTCGACCCGCTGGACACAAGCGGCAGTCGAAAAATTCGAGGAGGCCGCAAAATGAAAAACGCCTCGACCCTTTCGAATCAAGACGTTAGCATGGCAGCTAACGAGAATCATAACAAAACTAGAGCAGAATTGCTAAACGATTTGCGCCGCCAAATTGATTGGCTGATGGGTGCCTATTGCGTGTTATTGGATGACCCCAAAGCCGAAAAGCAGGGGGGTTCACGATGAACACTCAAGACATATCGACAGCCAGCCAACGCGCCAGGCTTTTAACCGCTCTGAAATCGACCCCCGGCGGGATTACAACGATTCAGGCACGCCGTGATTTAAATGTCATGCAGCCAGCGCCGCGCATCAAAGAGCTACGCGAACGGGGCTGTCAAATCGCAACAATTCGCGAAACCCAAACAGATGACCAAGGCCGCAAGCACCCACGATGCGCCCGGTATGTTTATCTCGGGGGTGGCGTATGACCGCTCGATTCTTATTTGCAGAAAATCACAGCCAGACAAGCGGGTTTAGTCATATTTCAGTGAACGACCTCGCAAGCATGGCTAAAACGCCTCGCATTGGAGCGAAGGCAACCGCGCCCGTTTTTGCGCCGCATGACGGCCAAGGGAAAACCAAGCAGGACGCCGAACAAGCCCAATTTAGCGCCCTGATTTTGGATTTTGACGAGGGCAACCTATCAGCCACAGCATTAAAGATGATTCTTGCTGATGCGGGCGGTTATTTGGCGTTTACATCATCCAGTCACCAGCAGCCCAAGGGCGCCGAGCCGCCAGCTGGTCGCTGGAAGGCTGTTATTCCATTTAGCCGGGCTGTTTTTGCCGAGCAATACGCGCCCTTGGCACTTGGCGCCGCTCTGAAATTCAAAACAGACCCAGCACAAGCCCGGCTGAATCAAATTTGTTATGTACCGAATAAGGTTGACGAATCAGCGCCTTATGAAGTGATCGACCGCACAGACCGCCCGGCAATCGACCCAGAAAGCAGCCCGTTTGCTAAAGAGTGTCTCGCAGCCTTTGAGGCTCACCAAGCCAAGCAAGAAGCCACGGCAAGGGCAGCGCCAATCAATCAGCGGCGCAATGGCGATTTTAGCCGAGCTGGTAGCGTTATCGACCTAACAAATTCCGCCTATCAAGTGCGCGATATTCTGACCGGGGCGGGCTACACACAGCGCGGCAAAAAGTTTATAGCACCGGGCAGCACAACGGGCATTGCGGGCGTGCATATCTTGACCGGCGACGATTCCAAGGAGCGCGTTTACTCGCACCACAGCCAAGCCAGCGACCCATTAGCAGACGGTACCGCACACGATGCCTTTGATTTGTTGCTAATCCTGCGATTCGGTGGCGACATGGCCGAGGCCGTCCGAACGCTATCACAGGAGCTTGACCAAGAAGGCCAAAAGCAGCGCCAGCGCGACTACATGCGGGAGCAAGCCGACACGCGAGGCCAGATAGCCGCCTTTGAGCTGACGCGCTCACAAGAGGCACAAGCCCGGCTAAACGAGGACTCACAGCCTTTCGACCTAGGGCGGTTCTCACTAAATGGCAGCGCCGAATCAATGCGCCAGAAAATGCTAGAAGAGGTTTTTATTATGGGTGAAATTGCGATTTTAGGGCAGCTAACAGCGATTTATGCAAAGCCAAACACAGGTAAAACACTAATCACGATTAGCTTAATTATCGAGGCCATTAAATCGGGCAGGATTAATGCGGGCGATGTTTTTTATGTAAATGCAGATGACACATTCCGGGGGCTAGTTTCAAAACTTGAATTAGCCGAGCTTTACGGGTTCAACATGCTGGCACCGGGTGAAAATGGTTTTAATACTAAACATTTTGCCGAGTATCTAAAGCTAATGGCACGGCAAGGAACCGCCAGCGGGAAAATCATTGTTTTGGACACCTTGAAAAAATTTACCGATCTCATGGATAAAACAAACGCATCTGAATTTATGACCACAGCGCGGGCATTTACTCAGGCGGGAGGCAGCATGGTTTTATTAGCGCACACAAACAAAAACAGGGATGCCGAGGGCAAGGTTATCGCGGGTGGCACTTCAGACATTATCGATGATGCGGATTGCGTCTATTTGCTGGACGAGATCGGCATGATCCCCGGCCAGAAAACGGTTCTATTTGAAAACCTAAAAGCGCGGGGGGATGTTGCCAAGAAAGCTGCCTACAGTTATAGCGTAGAGCGTGGGTTAAGTTACCGCCAGCTAGTCGATTCAGTCGAATCACTTGACGACCAAACCGTGCAAAAGGCCGCACAAGAGCGTGACCAGCAGGAAGCCCGGCTAAGAGATCAGCCAGCGATTGAAGCCCTTTCCGAGGCGATACGATTAGGTTTTGTTAGCCGAACTGTTTTGCTAGATGAGGCAAAAAACCATTGTGGGCTATCGAGGCCAAGACTTGCGAAGGTACTGGACGCCTACGAAGGCGGGGCGCTCGAACCGGGCAAACAGTGGCGCATGAAGCGCGGGGCAGACAATCGCCACATTTACGAGCTTCATTACGGGCAAATTCTAGAAAAAACCGAGTAATACCCCCCCCTGTCTAAAAAACCGAAAAACCGGAGAAACCGAACAAACCGCGTCAGAATAAGGTTTCTTTGGTTTTGTTGGTTTCTCTGGTTTCTTTGGTTTTATTGGTTTCTTTATATTTTTTGGTTTTAGAGGGGGGGGTAGAGCCACAAAAAACAGCCCGGCTAAAAATGACTTAACACTTTGAGGGTTTTTATGAAGAAAATCAGATTTAACGTAGGCGATTCGTTCCAGTGCAAGGCTTTTATTAAAAGATCAGCGCAAGGGAAAATGCGCCGATTAGAGATCGTTTGGGCACCCGCGCCGCCTAATCGCCAGCTGACCGAAAAAGAGAGCGCGGATTATCAGCGGGGGCTTTCAATCATAATCGCAGCAAACCGTTTATAATCAATTTTAAGGAGATAACCAAGCAAGAGAATAACGAAGCCCTATAGACCGGCTAAAATGACCTAAAACTGATTTTAATTGATTGGAGTTAATAAATGACCACCGCACCACCAAACGCTCGAGACATGACCCCAGCCGAATTTAGAAAAGCGCTTATTCAAGTTGCGTTTGAAGACCAAGCGAGACTTGCTAAACAGTCAGAAAACGCAAGCCTGAAAATAATCCACGCCCGATATGGCAAACCCCAAACGGAGAAAAAATAATGACTACCTTGGCAGCTACTTTTGAAACTTTGAATAAAAAACGCATGGCCTTGATTCATGAAGCCGCAGCTACCGGCCAAGCAATTGACCCGGAGAAAATCGCAGAGATTCAAGCCCAGATTCAGGCAGCCCAGCAAGCCCAAGACCTCGAAAATGAGATTCGAGCAGCCAAGGCCAGCATTGAAGCCGAAAAGCGCAAAACGAGCAACGCCGAGCATCTGGCAGAATTGGTTCAAACCGTTGAATTAAAAGCTGAAATCGCCGATAAGTTAGCGCAAGAGATTGAAACAGACCTTGCCAGCCTTCGCGCCAAGATCGGCACTTGGCAGGCCGCTTGCGGTGAGGTCTATGCAGCCAATGGAAACGTTCACCACTTTGCATCACAAACAGCCCAGCGAATCACGCAAAAAGGCGTGCCTAATCAAGACCTTGAGATCGTTTTGATGCGCAAGAGCGATCAATTCAAAAGGCCGCTAAATTCTGTAGGGCGTACCTTCACGCATCAAGTGCGGTAACAAAAAACAGGGTGCACGGCAACGGGTACCCCGTCACAAAGAGGACTAACCATGAAAGAGCAGCGAAATAAACCATCATCATTCGAAACCGAGCTTCAGGCAATCGACAAGCGCCTTGATTGGATTGAGGCCATTTTGCGGGAGGTGGCAGAGGATCGGCTACGCAACCAAGGGGAACTGACCGATGAGCACAGCTCTTGATTCTCAAGTAAAAAGCAAAGGCCGCTGGAAGAAAGGAGAATCGGGCAATCCAGGAGGCAGACCCAGCCTTGGGAAGACGGAACTACGCCAGCAGATCGACCAAGGCGCGCCGGAAGTCTTGAAAATCGTCATGCAGGCCGCACTTGATGGCGATATGGCGGCATGTAGGATGATTTTAGATAGAACAGTCCCACCGTTAAAACCACGCGCACAGCCCTTGCAGCTGGCACAGCCAGAAGATCGTTCACCGCAGGGATTAGCCAAGGCGCTTATTGACGGCGCGATGAGTGGGTTAGTCGACGTTCGCGATGCAGCCGTTCTCCTGAACGCAATCGCACAGTTCAGCCGATTGGACGAGCCAGAAAACGACCATATAGCCGCCTTTGAGACATTACCGTATGACGGGGTCTAATCAGACCACACCAAGCCCGGCCAAGCGTCGGGTTTTTTATTGCCTCGACCACTCGACGATCCGCCGACCCCCCCTCAATTTTCGGCATTGATAGCCGCTATCTATCAAAAACACGATGGCACGATTAATGCAAATAAATAGCAAGGATCATGCCTGATAGATTTTTACTATCAATCATGGATGGCCCGATTCTGCGAAGCCCTTGCGCGACGGCATTTGGCACGTCGGGGCGCGATGCGCAACGAGAACCGCAACACGCGCCACCCAGCCCGGCTAAAAAATGCCGGGTTTTTTGCCGGTTAGTAGCACCTTGGAACAATCAAGCGTTTTTACTATGGAGCGTATTAAGAAACGTACCAAAAAAGGCCAATAAAAAAACCTATGCAAAACATAGGCTTATTTGATTTTGTGGCGGAGGATCAGGGATTCGAACCCTGGAAGGGGATAAACCCTTGCCGGTTTTCAAGACCGGTGCATTCAACCGCTCTGCCAACCCTCCGCGAAGGGTGCGAATTCTGTATAAATGTCGACTGGATGTCAATTTTTTTCTTCTTCGGGCAACAAACAAAGGCCAACGCCTCATGTCAATACAATCACCCGGGACTCTACGATTAGATGCGAACATGAGTGTTGTTTTTTGGATACTGGTCCATGATCATTCTCCTAAGAGCAAAAAAATACTTTATGGTAGATTGTTCAGGTGACTTTATTGTTATTGATCACGTGGTTTTTTGATGTTTTTGATCGAGGTGTTTCTCATGCGTGCTTTAGTGGCTGTTTCTATGGGTATTTTGGCATTATCTTTGTCAGCGTGCAGTTCCACGCCGACTAAGCCGGCTGGTGCCGGTCAAGCTGGCGCAACGGGTGCTGAAACTTCTGGCGTGAGCGGTTCGGGAACGGACGAATCTGTGCTGTATTCAAACGCGCCCAAAGGTGAGGCAGCAACGGTGTACTTCGGTTTCGATAAGTACAATGTTGATCCTTCTTATCGTCCGATGCTGCAGCAGAATGGCGATTTCCTGAAGGAAAATACGCAGCGTCATGTTTTGGTTGAAGGCAATACCGATAACCGTGGCAGCCGTGAATACAATATCGCGCTGGGCGAGAAGCGTGCTATAGCGGTGCGTGACATTCTGCTTGCCGATGGTGTTGCTCCTGCTCAGGTGGACGTAGTTAGCTACGGCGAAGAGCGTCCGGCTGTTGAAGGCAACAACGAAGCTGCCTGGGCGAAAAACCGCCGCGCTGATCTGGCTTACGGCAAGTAAGTGATCCGTTCCGTCGTTTGACGGACTGAGGTTTGAGAAGAGCCACCTTTTAAGGTGGCTTTTTTGTGCCCGCTTGGATTGGAGGTTGTGCCTTAACAGGATGCTGAAAAACTCATCCTTGAGTTTTTCAGCCCTAACGAATCCGGTACACGCCCGTATTCGTTAGCGATAAATCAATCACTTACGTGATTGATTTGCGCGCAGGACGTCCATCTCCCGCAATAACAGTTTGCTGAAATGAGTTTTTCAGCAGCCTGTTAACGGGATTCGATGGCTTGTTTGATGGGCGCGTAGATAATCTGGCTCAATTCGGTGAATTGGGCTTTGGAAAAGCTGTGGCCGTTCATGAGTGTCGGGAAGTCTGGCCAGATACGGGCGAGTGCCGGGCTGTTCGTGACTTCTCCCGGAACCTTCATATTGCCTTCGTAGCATTCTCTGGCTTTTTTCAGCGCGGAGTCTGTATTTTCCGGAGTCATTTCTTGTGCCAGCAAGCAGAACGCGGTTTTGCAGACTAGCGGGGAGGGGGCCTGCACGGCGTCAAACCAGGCGTCGAGCAGGGTCAGTAGATGTTGTTTTGCCATTTCAGTTTCGATGGGTGTGAAGTACAAGGTGCCCGTTTCGCCGATTAGATAGGTTTCGACCGATCCATGCGTAAGCTGGGCGAGCAGATGAGCCGGCCACTGGGCAACGCATTTGTGCCACTGGATATCTTCTCCCTTGTGGAGCGCACCTTCGATGAAAATAAGTCGCGCTTTGGTGTCATTCTGAATCGATGATTCTGATGAGAACACGTCTACTACCGATGCTTCGAGCCGGATGCCGCAATCACTTTCGATGCGCTGCACGGCTGGTGCAGCTGCGGTTTGCTGGAATCGCAGGTTTAATTCAAGCCAGCGTTGCCATTGGTCGATCAACGGCAGAAGTTCGCTTTGCTCGAATGCGGGGCTGACAATGGGCAATCGCCCGCTGAGTCGTGCCTGACGATATTGCGTCGAGATGAGCGCGCTGATGTGTTCGATCGTGGGTGTCGTCATTTGGCTTGTTGTGTGCGCTTGTGTAGCGAGTTGGTGACGCACGCGGTCGTTGATCTCTTTTTTGAGTTGCCAGCGTTGCAGGCCATCCAATTCGAAAGGTTCGTGATCTTCCAGTTCGGTCGCGGTGGGTCTTAGATAGACGCCAAACCGGTTTGTGAGCAACGTTTGTGCAGGCGTACGCAGAAAATCGCTTAATGCATTCAGAGTAAGGGGCTCTTCGGGCAGCCAGATTGGTAGCTCGGTCTTTGGAGTATCTTGAGCGTTGTCGTGCACGGCTCGCCAGTCATTGGCATAGGTGAACAGATCCGAGTTATCTGCCGAAAAATAACGGCGGCTGAAGGGGTGTAGCGGATGTTCGGTAGTCTGAATCTCGCTGCAGGAATGGGGCTCTGGCACTGCCCAGAATTGATCGAGATAGTCGCGCAGCTGGCTGACGAGCACGGAAGCCGGGCGAATCTTGTTGTTGTTGATGTTGCGACCGACCCAGCTGATCGATAACCGCTCCCTTGCGGCCAGCAAGGCTTCGAGGAATAGGTAGCGGTCGTCCTCGCGCCGGGCGCGATCGCCCGGGCGGTAGCGGCCGTTCATGAGATCGAAATCGTTAGGTGTCTGGCGCCGTGGATAGTTCGCGTCGTCCATGCCCAGAAGGTAGATGTGCCGATAGGGAATGGCGCGCATCGGCATCAGGGTGGCGAAATTGACGCCGCCGACAATGAACCGTTGATGCAGGCGGTGTGGCTCAAGGCGATTCAGCCATGCATGTCGAACGGTTTCGATGTCGATTGCATTTTCGAATCCAGCCGCGATGCAGTCGGCCAGCCATAGATCGAGCTCGTTGTGCAGGCGCGCCAGCGTATCCATTTCAATCTGGATTTCGGGTGAATCCTGATGATTTTGGGTATCAGAGATAGAGAAAAAATCGGCCATCAGTCGGCGTAAGAGCGCAACCCATTCTGTTGGCGTGTATTTTTCGGTCAGGCGGTGGGTGTACTTGTCGAGTTGCTCGACCAATTGTGCCAGTTTGCCGACCAGCTCCGCGCCGGTGCCATCCATGACGGGGTGGGGTTCTATTCCTTCCCATATCGCGTTTTCGTCACCACTCAAATAGCCGAGTAGGAGCCGATTCAGTCCGAATGCCCAGGTGTTCTGCTCCATCCCCGGTGGCACGCCAAACGCTTCACGATGCCGGGCATCCAGCCCCCAGCGAATGCCTGCCGAATCGATCCAGTCATGCAGGGTGGGTAAATCCGTTTCTGCAATTCCGAACCGGGCAAGCAGCAGAGGGCTGCCCAGCAGATCGAGCAGTTCGCTTCGAAGTAAGCGTGACGTCGGCAGGTTCAGTATCTGTTCGAGTGCATTGATCAGAGCGACCTGACCCGAAGCCGCCTGATCCGCAATGCTGAAGGGTATGTGTTGCGGATCATCACGGCCGAATCGCCCGAAAATGGCGGAAATGGCCGGAGCGTACAGGCTCATGTCCGGCACCATCACGATGATGTCCGTCGGTTTGAGCGACGTATCGGCTTCGAATGCCGCGAGTAACTGGTCGTGCAGAATCTCGACTTCACGCAATGGGCTGTGCGCGATGTGAAATCGCAGTGAGTGATCCTGACCAGGTTCCAGGCGACGATTCAGTGCGCGGAGTTCATCCGGGGTGCGTAGCTTGAGGATGTCATCCTGAATGAGCGTCAGCAGTGAGGATTTTGCCGAGTCGCCAACCGGTGATTCGAAGGGCGTGAGTGTCAATGGGTTGGCGGCGAGCTGAGCATTTTCCTCGAATTGATCCAAAAGGCGCATCAGATCGCGCCCCTGTCGCCCCCAGGCGGCCAGCAGAGGGTGCGCGTGTGCGGTTTGATCCGGTGTGGGTTTGCAGGGCCTCTGGTCTTGGTAGCGTTGTGCGAACAACTGGTGTCCGTCGATGATGTCGCTCCAATAATATTCACAGGGATTCAGGAAGCAGACAATCACCTGTGACCAGCGCGATGCGACCGCAAGAACGTCCAGAACCTGTGGCGCAATCGACGACAGTCCAAACACGACAATCCGCCGGGGCAGGCCTTCCGGGCGCGCCTTTTGTTCCAATGCGGCTTTTCGGAAAGCGGCGTGGAGGTCTGCGCGTCCTGCCGCGAATTCGATGCTGCCTCGGGCGTCCTGTTGTTCGCGAATGTCTGCCAGCAAAGCGCGCCACAGCGGCGGCTGCCAGCGTTGTTCGTCTGGTAGGCGTGTTTCGTGCGCGGGGAGGTCATCATGGCCTTCCTGCCAGTGGCGCAGCCAATCCGCACGGTACACCTGATACTGGTCGAACTGATCGGCAACGCGCAGTGCCAATTGAAACAGGCGACGGTCATCGGGCCGCTGATCGGTGACTATGTAGTGGCGCAACGGTAGGAAGGAGGGCGTATCGATGAGATTCGGGAGTAACCGCATCAGGCGCCATACCAGCTTGTCCTTATCCAGTGGCGCTTCGGTTGGGACGTAGTCGGTACCCAGTACCGCTCGATAACATTGCCATTGCAAGCGGGCAGGAAGGATCATTTCGATGCCGGTCGCTATGCCCAATCCGCCATCTTGAGCAGCGCGTGGGCGAGCCAAGCCGAGGCGCAGCCATTGAGCCATGCCATTGCTCTGCACCAGAAAGGTTTCGTTCTCCAGCGGGGCCAGCGGATGCCTTTTGAGCCAGTCGATCAGTACCTGCTGCAACAGTTCCAGCCGGTTGCCCTGCATCAGCAGGAAACCGGGGGTAATCTCATCCGTAATGAGTGTGGCCGATGGGGGCATGGCATACCGCGGGTGAACGACAAAGGGGTATTCTAACCTGTCGCCTCAGTCTGTGCCGCGCACCTCGTCCGTGAGTTATTCCGTTTTAGGGAAGGTCTGCACAAATGCAGACCTTCCCGTGCAGGGCATGGATGCCCTGCCGCACAATGACGTAAGTCATTGAATTGCGGCACTCGTGCCGGGCGTGCACCGACACGAGTGCTTCTGCACGAAGCCATGGATGGATTCGTGCAGAGATTCCTTAGAAATCCGGTTGCGGCGGGGCTGAGAATACCGCGCAGTTCCCACCTGCGCGTTTGGCCTGATACATGGCCGAGTCGGCGGCGCACATCAGGGCATTCTGATTGCGTGTTTCCTTCGGATGAATCTCGCAGACGCCGATGCTGCCGGAAATGCGTACATATTCGCCATCTCGCCCAATGCGCAGATAAAGCGCCTGCGATAAACGGCGAACGATATCCTGAAGATCTTTTAAGTGTCGTGCCGACTCGATCAGTATGGCGATTTCATCACCGCCCAAACGGGCAATCTTGTCTTCGCGGTGCAAGGCTTCCGCCAGCCGGCTGCTGATTTCCATCAGCAGGCGGTCGCCGAATTCGTGACCCAGTGTGTCGTTGACGGTCTTGAAGTGATCGATGTCGATGATGGCCAATGCCACGTGCCGATCCCCATCCTGAGCACGGAGTATCGCCTGATCCAGTAACGGATAAAAACCGGCGCGATTCGGCAAGCCGGTGAGTGGATCACTGTGCGCCAACCGGTTGAGATGCTGCTCGATCTTGTCGCGATACAGGGCGGTCCCGATGAAATCGCCGAAGAGTGTCGCCAGGCTGAGTTGGCGCATGGACAGTGGTTGCGCGACGGGTTTGAACCACGACAGTGCAAGCACTGCTTCAATTTGGTCGCTAATGCGAATGGGAATACTCAGGCTGGCCTTCAAGCCGGATTCAACAAAATGGAGTAGAGCCAAGTCGCTATTGGGATAATCCTCGATAAATAGAGGGTGGTTTTGCGCCAGAGCGGCTCCGGCAACACCCGTGCTACGATCAAACGCATGTTGAGACAATGCAACAAATTGCGGTGGTAAGCCTTCGAAAAAGCGATACTTTAATTTTTCTCCTTCAGGAAGAATAAGGCCGGCACCATCGGCGCCGACGATTTTTGCTGCCGCGTTTGCCGCTATGTGGAAAAAGTGGGGCAGGTTGGTTTCACGGGCCAATATGGACAACAGAACGATATCGGAATCACGTAGATTAAGTGGCTCTTGCATGGTTGAGGGTTCCTCCTCCACAAACCCAATTAGTCCTAAGCAAAATTGAAGCCATAAAAAAACCGCAGCACGTTGGCTGCGGTTTTTCTTTTAGCCCGCCTTGAAAAGGCTGGTTATGAATCGGAAATCAGGCGGCGGAAGCGCGGCGGCGGAATTCGCCGGTCCGTGTGTCGATTTCCACGTTTTCGCCGATCTCGATGAACGAGGCGACCTGGATTTCATGACCATTGGTCAGCTTGGCGTCCTTCATGACCTTGCCGGAGGTGTCGCCACGAGCGGCCGGTTCGGTATAGGCGATTTCACGGACGATGATGGTCGGCAATTCAACGGAGATTGGCTTGTCGTTATAGAACACCACTTCGCAGGGATCAGTCATGCCATCGACGATGTATTTGATGGTGTCGCCCATGTTTTCCGCTTCAATTTCGTACGAATTGAATTCGGAATCCATGAAGACATACAGTGGATCGGTGAAGTAGCTGAAGGTGCATTCCTTTTTATCGAGAATGACCTGGTCGAACTTGTCATCTGCCTTGAACACCGATTCGGTGCTGCTGCCGGTGAGCAGGTTTTTCATCTTCATTTTGACAACAGCCGAGTTACGGCCGGATTTGTTGAATTCGGCTTTCAAAATGACCATAGGGTCTTTGCCGACCATAATGACGTTGCCGGCGCGAAATTCTTGTGCGGTTTTCATGGAAACTACCCAGTGTGCTTGTATGAGGTTTGACAAATAATTGAAAAAGGCCTGAAAAACCATGCCTTAGGTAAGGTCTGCACAAATGCAGACCTTACCGTGCAGGGCATGGATGCCCAGCCGCTCAATGACGTAAGTCATTGAAATGCGGAGCACAAGACCGGCTTGTGCGTTTCTGCGCGAAGCCATGGATGGCTTAGTGCAGAGTTTCCTTAGATTAATTGGTGCGGCATTGTAACCGCTCATATGCGGTTTTGACCAGCCAGTTGGAGAGTTCTGTTTGACCGGCGAGCGTGAGCCGGTTTTTTTCTGCGGCCGAGGCCAGAATGGCATGGTGTTCGATGAAGTTCTGCCAGCTTTCGGGCGCGAGTCGCTGCCGGTTCCAGTCATGCGTCAAGGTCCGCCAGGCGTTGAACGCAGGCGCAGGGAGGTCACCGCGGCAGGTATCCAGCAGGGCATCCAGTTTTTCCCAGTGCGCCTGATCGTCGGTGGGGTAAATCTGCCAGATGAACGGCTTGCCTGCCCAGAGGGCGCGCACGAGCGAATCTTCCCCGCGCACGAACAGAATGTCGCACAACCACAGCAGTCGATCGAATTGCGCCTGCGGCAGGAATGGCAGCACATGCAGTGTCACCGTTCCGCGTTGAATCTGGTCGCCTGCCATGAGTTCGGGATAGCGGAGGTGCTCGCGTGCGCTGGTAAGCAGGCGGCCTTCCGGTAGATAGATGGTGACGGCCTCGGTAGTGGTTTGAGCGAGATCGTCAATCAGGTCGCCAATCGCCCGGTTTTCATAGCCGAATAAAAGCAGCGATAAACCGTTTGGCAGCGTGATGTGCCATTCATGCGCCCAAGTCGTTTGCTCTGAATGAACAAAGTGATCACGCGCCCGGAACAGATTCGCCTCACAGAGCAACCCGCCGGAATCGGGGCGTGTACTCGGGAACACGAATAGCTTTTGCAAGCCATTGGGCTGTGGCGAGAACCGGCCGTGATAATCACTGATCCAGCGTTCGGCACTGAAATATTCCAGATTGAACCAGGCGACGGTCTGTTCGGGCATGTGCTGTAGATAGTCTTCCGGTAGGGCGCAGCCGAACGCTTCAATCACGAATCGGGCGGGTGGTGTGGTTACTGGTGCGTCGGTCCAGTGAATGATCGTGATTCCGTAGTGGCTTTGTTGCAAACAGGTTGGGTCGACTTCCGGTACCAGATGCACGAGTGCGTTCAGGTCATCGACCCAAAGCCGGACTACCTGCCGGTGATCTTCCGTCAGTATCCGCGCCAGTCGCCAACTCACGGCAATGTCGCCGTAGTTGTCGATAACGCGGCAAAAAATATCCCAATCGGCTCCGGGGCAATCGGCAACGGGTAAAGCTGTCGTCATTTTGGTGTTGGCGGCCAGTCGGTGATCGCGCCGTTATCCAGGTTCAAGGCGGCGATTCGATCATGGTAGGTGTCGGCAATCAGAAGGTTGTGATCGTTCAACACGGCCAGCCCATTCGGTTGTGCCAGATTTTTTGCAACGGTGGTGACTTGTAGGGTGTCGAGGTCGAGCTTACGGATGGCATTATTGAATGTGTCGGCGATATACAACGCGCCATTCAGATAAGCCAGGCCTTGTGGATGCTGCAACTGCGCCTGATCGGCCGCACCGCCGCGATCACCGAAGTTGAACAATCCCTTGCCGACCAGCGTGATGACCAGGCTGGTCGGCATGTTGATTTGCCGAATGGAAGAGGATTCGGGATCGGCCACGTATAAATTGTGATCGTGGTAGGCCAATCCGCTCGATTGGGCGAATTGGGCCAGCAGGCGCTCGCCATCGTGCAGCCCTTCGTCCCCTGTGCCGGCATACACTTCGAGTTTTCGCGTTTTGGGATCGTAGCGCCAGACGGCATGATCGCCTGCCATGGCAATGAACAAATCCCCACCCGCAGCTTCAAGCCCCCAGGGTGAATTCAGTGCCGTATCCAAGGCGGATGAGTTCACTTCGTTGAGAAAAGCACGCTGACCGTTACCCGCCACGGTGCTGACGGTTTGGCTGGAAAAATCGATGCGCCGAATCCGCTGGTTATCGGTATCGGCCACGTATAGATCGTTGTCCAGCCAGGCGAGTCCTTGAGGACGATCGAATTCAGCCACAGCAAAACTGCCATCGGCGAAACCCGTTTTGCCATTGCCGATGGTGGCCATCAGTTTGCCGGTACGGTCGAAGATACGTATCTGGTCATGGCCGGTATCGCTGATGGCGATATGTTGCCCTCCAACGGCAATTTTGGTCGGCAGGACAAAAAAGTGATTGTCGGCATTCAATGGTTTCAGAGGCAGCTTCGGATGAGTGAGTGCGAGTGCCTTACGGGCACCATCGACTGCCGCTTCGACAACGGGAACCATGTCTGCGTAGGGCCGTTCGCCGATGAAACTGTGCAGCACCTTGCCTTTCGGGCTGAGCAGCAGCATCGTCGGCCAGGCGAACACACCGTAGTGTTTCCACCACGTCATGTTTGCATCGATGAACACCGGCTCGTCAATATGAAAGCGTCGCAGGAAGGGCGTCATGTTATCCGCTTGCCTTGATGCCGAGAACTTCGGTGAGGTGACGCCAACAACCAGCAGATCGTCGCCGAACTTCTGCTTGAGTTGCTGTTGAATGGGGATCATGTGAATGCAGTTGATGCAGCCGGGCGTAAAGAAATCGAGCAGAACCACGCGCCCTTGCAAATCAGCCGATGTCAGCGGGCGACTCACATTGAACCAGCTGGCGTCGGCAGGGAAGGGTGGATAACCCGCGGCCTTGGCGGCAGGTGGCATAAACCACAACATGAGTGCCACAAAAGGCAGGGCCAAAATTGGCAGGAAAATGGCGCGAATACGGGGTTGAAAACGAAGCCAAAAACTGGACATGGTCCTTCCTCGAGCTGCAGAGATACACAGCATAGACCTAAGGAACCTCTGATTGAATCCTTCGTGACCGAGACGGGCTTTTGAGGGATGAGTCGCAAGGCGCGGCGCGAAACGAATGGTTATTCCATTCGTGAGCGGCGCAACACGGCGAATCGCCCTCAAAAGCCCGTCCCGTGCGGGTTGCCGCCCAAAAGCCGCAACACTTCATTATCGGCCTTGGCATCGTAGCGTAAACTACGACCTGCGGCCTCTGCCTCGTTTTGCGGCTTTTGGATCAGCAACTCGGCTCACGAGGGATTCAATCAGAGGTTCCCTAAACCCTTCCTGCCAATTCATTTCCTCAGTATTCCAGTAGGGCACCTCGAAAAACCCCATCCATCCCCCACAGCATCCGGTAAAATTCGATTCATCTGACCACCATCTCTTTTGCTTCCAATGAAACAACGCAGCGCCATCAAGACCGACCTATTTGCTGACCAGC
>JAJYPA010000070.1 GCA_021795795.1 Pseudomonadota bacterium
TTTAGGAGAAAACCATGGATTTAGCCAAGATTCCTGCCGGTAAAGCGGCACCGGAAGATATTTTTGTTGTCATCGAAATTCCTGCCCAAGGCGCGCCGATCAAGTATGAGGTCGACAAGGACTCTGGCGCTCTGCTGGTGGATCGCTTCATGGCGACAGCCATGTTCTACCCGGCCAACTACGGCTTTGTGCCCAACACCTTGTCTGAAGATGGTGACCCGGTGGATGTGTTGGTGGTCACGCCCACCCCACTGATGCCTGGCTCGGTGATTCGCGCCCGCCCTGTTGGCATGCTCAAGATGACGGACGAATCCGGTGTGGACGCCAAGATCATCGCCGTGCCGCACAGTAAGTTGTCTCCGCTGTACGACGAAATCAAGGAAGCCACTGATCTGCCGGCCTTGCTGCTGGCACAAATCAAACATTTCTTCGAGCAATACAAAGCGCTTGAATCCGGTAAGTGGGTGCGCGTTGATGGGTGGGCCGACAAGGCCGCGGCCTGTGTCGAAATTGAGGCTTCGATTGCCCGTTATCAGCAAGCCTGATAACCAGGCATGCGCAGGTCGTTTCCATCATCCGTCCCGCGGTTTGGTCGTCTCACGGCCGGGCCGGGTAGTGCGCGCCGGGCATGAACGTTCGTAAGGCTATGCGCGATTCACGGCAGAATCGTGCCCATGATCGTCGTCTTAATGATAAGCATCTCAGTCGACGGATTCTGCGCCGCCGGGTGTTCCTGGCGGCACTGATTGCTTTATTGGTGTTTACCGTTCTGTTGTGGCGAGCCGCCTTTCTACAGGTGGACCGTCATGATCATTTTTCCGAGATGGCGGAAAACAACCGCACACGAACATTGGTGATCCCGCCTGAGCGGGGTCGCATTTTTGATGATGGCGGCCGCGTCGTGGCCGACAATGTGGCCACGTATCAGGCGCAAATCGTGCCGGAGGATGCGGACGATCTCAAACGAGAGCTCTCGATGCTGCAGCAAGTGCTCATGCTCGATGGCGATACGGTGCATGATCTGAAAGAACGTATCAAATTCGGTCGTTCATTCGATCCGCTACTGGTGAAATCGGATCTGACACCCGTGGAAATGGCCAAGCTGGCCCAATTACAACCCTGGTTGCCCGGTGTCTCCGTGGAATCCAGCCTGAAGCGGGTATATCCCTATCGGCAACTCCTGGCCCACGTGGTCGGCTATGTCGGCCGCATCAATGTGGCTGACCTCAAACGAATCAATGCCGACCTGTATCAGGGGACTCAATACATCGGTAAGTCAGGCATTGAGCGGGAATATGAAGATGACTTGCACGGTAAGCCCGGCTTCAAGACGATAGAAGTCGATGCCGTGGGGCGCGTGGTCAAGGTGCTTAATATCGTTCCCCCTGTGGCCGGGCATGATATCCACCTCACGCTTGATGTACCTTTGCAGGGCATTGCCGCAGCCGCTCTTGGCTCGTATAGCGGTGCTGTGGTGGCAGAGGACCCGGCCACAGGCGCCATCAAGGCCATGGTGTCGCGGCCGAGTTTCGACCCGAATCTGTTTGTCGATGGCATCAGTCACGATAACTATCAGGCGTTGCTAAATGATCCCGAGCGTCCCTTGTTTGACCGGGCTATCACGGCCACTTATCCACCGGGTTCGACCATCAAGCCAGTCATGGCTTTGGCAGGCATGCAATATGGTTTCCTTGACCCGAACAAGAAATTCTTCGCCGGACCGTATTTCCAGATTCCCGGCAGCCAGCACCACTACCGCGACTGGCGCAAATGGGGACACGGCTGGGTCGATCTGGATCAGGCGATTACGCAATCCGTAGATGTGTATTTCTATGATCTCGCCTATCGCATGGGCATCGACCATATGCATACGTTTTTGACCGAGTTCGGTTTGGGGCGGAAAACCGGGATTGACTTGCCCGGAGAGGCATCTGGTCTGGTACCGTCGCCCGAGTGGAAGCGTAAAGCAAAGAATCAGCCCTGGTATCCCGGCGAGACAGTCATTGCCGGTATCGGGCAGGGTTACATGTTGAGCACGGTATTGCAGTTGGCGCAAACGACATCGATTCTTGCCGAATCCGGAAAACGCCATCGTCCCTGGTTGGTATCCAGCTATGAAGATAAGGAGCCAAGCATAGAACTCAAGAGCCCGAGTTTCTGGAACGACGTGCGCCAGGGTATGTTTGATGTCATCAACAGCCCGCACGGCACGGCAAGAAGGATTGCAGCCCCATATCTGATCGCTGGTAAGACGGGTACCGCCCAGGTCTTCACCGTGGCGCAAAATGCGAGTTATCACGCCAAGGATCTGGAGAAGAAGTTGCTCGATCACGCTGTTTTCATTGGTTTTGCACCGTATGATGATCCGAAAATCGCCGTGGCGGTATTGGCTGAGCATGGGGGCAGCGGTTCTGGGACGGCGGCCCCTGTCGCCCGACGTGTCATGGACTATTACCTCGGGTTCGAACCCAAAAAGACCGTACAGATGGAGTTCGTGAAACATGGCGACTGAGCAACCAAAAGTGAGCGTCTCGGGGCGAGGGCCAGTGCTCGATCGTCTGAATCGAAGCAGTGATTTCGGTAAGCGTGAAGGTGTACAGCGGCTCTTCCTTGGAATTCTCTCTCTGACTCGGCGCATCAATTACGATCCGGTTCTGCTCTTTTTCCTGACTTTGATTGCTGCGATTGGTTTGGTGGCCGGTTATTCCGCCTCTGACCAGAGCGTGGTCTGGGTTGAGAAAAGCGCATTCCGTTTTGCGCTGGCTTTTCTGCTCATGCTTGCCATTGCTCAGGTGCCTCAACGTTTCTTTTTCGCCATCGCGCCCTGGTTGTTCGGGAGCGTTGTCTTGCTGTTGGTGGCCGTGCATTTGTTCGGCGATGTGGGAAAGGGGGCGCAACGGTGGTTGGATCTGGGGTTCATTCGCTTCCAGCCTGCAGAAATTCTCAAACTCGGCATGCCGATGATGCTGGCTTGGTTCCTGGCTCGGCGACCGCTGCCTCCGCGGTTTCTTGACGTGGTGATAGCCCTGATTCTGGTAGCGGTGCCTACTGTTCTGATCGTGATGCAGCCCGATCTGGGCACCGCCATCCTGGTCATGACGGCCGGACTGTTCGTGCTGTTTTTCGCCGGATTATCCTGGTGGTATGTATTGAGTTTTGTTCTGGCGATATCGGCTGCGGCACCATTGATGTGGTTTTATGTGATGCACGATTATCAAAAGGATCGGGTGCTGACCCTGTTCAACCCCATGGCCGATCCATTGGGTGCGGGCTATCACACCATCCAATCGATGATTGCAATCGGTTCAGGCGGTGTCTGGGGCGTGGGTTGGTTACAAGGCACCCAGTCACACTTGAACTTTCTACCGGAAGGAACCACTGATTTTATTCTTGCCGTTTATGCGGAAGAGTTCGGTTTGATGGGGTTGATTCTGCTCTTCAGCCTGTATTTGGCTGTTATCTGGCGCGGGCTTTATGTGGCCGCTTATGCGGAATCTACCGCCGGCCGGATGCTGGCTGCCGCCATTTCTATGACCTTCTTGGTTTATGTTTTTGTCAATGCCGGTATGGTGGTCGGTATTTTACCGGTTGTCGGTGTGCCGTTGCCGTTAATGAGTTATGGCGGCACAGCGCTGGTGACCATCATGATCGCCTTGGGTATGCTGATGAGTATTCGAACGCAACGGAGTTTTTTGGGGCATGAACGATGAGTGAGCGCGCGTTGAAAAATTCTAAGATGAAGCATTCGGTTTGGAGCCGGAAGTGGTTGGGCGTGCTTCTGTCGTCGATTACCTTGGGCGTGAGTGTTTTTTGCCTGCCTGCTTTTGCCGATGATGAAGGTGCGAAGCCGCCGGGAAATTATGCGGCGCGTGCCGATGTGCGTGAATTTGCGCATGAAGCCGCGCAAGAGACCGGTCTGCCCCAAGCGGAAATCCAGCAGTGGCTGGCTGCGGCGAAATATCAGCAAAGTATCGTCGATGCGATGAATCGTCCTGCCGAATCCAAAACCTGGGCGCAGTACCAGCCGATTTTCATAACACCCAAGCGGATCGCTACCGGGGTTGAATTTTGGAATGACCATGCGGATGAACTTGAACGCATCAGTCAGAAATACAATGTCTCTCCAGCCATCATTGTGGCGATTGTGGGTGTTGAAACCTTCTACGGCCAGCGTATGGGTAACTATCGCGTCATTGATGCTCTGGCGACGCTCGGGTTTGATTATCCCAAGCGTGGCGCCTTCTTCCGTCAGCAGCTCGCCGACTTTTTCACACTGGCGGCCAAAGAACATCTCGATCTGAATGACGCGGTGGGTAGCTATGCCGGCGCGATGGGTATGCCCCAGTTCATCCCGTCGAGTTATCTTGAGCTGGCTGTGGATGGCGATGGCGACGGGCGCTGCGATCTGTGGCACAGCGATGCGGATGTGTTCGCCAGCGTGGCGCATTATTTCTCCGAACATGGCTGGACGCCGGGTGCGCCGGTCGGCTTCCCGATTGACGTCAACAAGCAGCAGGCAGTCGCGGTTGCGGACAAGCTCAATACCGGACGTGATCTCAAACCTAAAATCACGATTGGCGAGTTGCGCTCACTTGGGGTCGCGTTGCCGAAAGATCTGTACCTGCCAAAGGATGAGAAGGTCATGCTCTTCACGCTGACCGGGCCTGATAAGGTGGAATACTGGGTTGGGCTGGATAATTTTTATGTGATTACCCGCTACAACCACAGTACCTTGTACGCGATGGCCGTCTGGCAGTTGAGTCAGGCGGTGCAGGCTGCTCGGAATGAATTGGCAACTGCTAATTCAGATGTGGGGAATGCGGTTGCACCGAAAAAAGAGGTGACGACTCCTTGAGACGCACCCGATTGAATAGGACAGATCCATGGCTGGTACTGGTTCTGCTTGCAACCGTGTTCTTGTCCGGTTGTTCAACGGTAAATCGAGTGAATCCCGGTGAGGCAGCAACATCTGATGCAGTTCCACGATTTGAGCCCCAGCCATCTCGCCTTAATCCACCGTCTTATACCGTGCTTGGGCGCACTTATCATGTACTGGGCAGCAATGACGGGTACGATGCGCAAGGCGTGGCTTCATGGTACGGTCCGAACTTCCAGAGCAAATCCACTTCCAGTGGTGAACGCTACAACATGTATGCAATGACCGCAGCGCACAAAACATTGCGGATTCCTTCCTATGTCCTGGTGACGAATATGGAAAATGGCAAACAGGTGATCGTGCGGGTGAACGACCGCGGTCCTTTCATGTCGAATCGCATCATTGATTTATCGTATGCGGCGGCCAAGAAAATCGGCATGATCGGGCGGGGCACGGCTATGGTGGATGTTCGATCAATCACACCGGATACACCGATACCCACGTCCCAAAGCATCGTGTCCGGGGTGCCAACGCTCTCGGCAATACCCTCACCTGTTGCCAGTGCGACAGCAATTTCCGCGGCTGCGAGTCTGCCGCACGCGGTCTGGGGGCAGGATGTATTCATTCAAGTGGGTGCTTTCGGCGAAATGGGTCATGTGATCACTGTGCAACAGCGTTTGGCCCAGGCTGGGATCACCGCCGTATCGGTCACACCCTTCGGGACCTTGAATCGCGTGCGGGTCGGTCCGGTGGCATCGCTCGCGGACTATGACCGCCTCATGGATCAATTAAGAACAATCGGTTTTGATAATGCGCAGATGGTAGTGGAACAATGAGAGAGAACAAGAGTATTGATATGACGAAACAACACACACGCGCTGCGCTTCAGGCGCGGTCAATGCCACGTCTGTTGGCCGTAGCTTTAGTGTTCGGTTTGGGCGCGCCCCTTTTCGTACCGGCCGAGGCTGACACCACTCCCCTCACCCCTCAGAATGCGCAGCCTGTACCTGCCTCGACTATGCCACCCCAGGTTGCGATGCCGGTTCCTGGTGCGCCGGTATTGTCCGCCCGTTCGTATATGCTTCTGGATGCCAATACCGGGCAGATCATTGTCCAGAAAAATGCCGATGAACCGGTGCCTCCTGCAAGTATCACCAAGTTGATGACCTCGTACCTTGTGTTCAGTGCACTCAAGTCTGGCCAAATCCACATGGATGATATGGTCACCATCAGTAAGAAAGCCTGGGAAATGCAAGGCTCCAAGATGTTTATCGAGGTGGGCAAGCAAGTCAGTGTTGAGAATCTTCTGCGGGGAATGATTGTCCAATCTGGCAACGATGCAGCCACAGCACTTGCGGAGTATGTGGGCGGCAATGAACAGAGTTTTGTGGCATTGATGAATGCTACGGCTAAAAAGTTAGGTATGACGAAATCCCATTTCGAAGATCCGACAGGTTGGCCGGCCGATGGTCATGTCATGTCGGCGCGGGATATCGGCACGTTGTTTAATGCCCTAGTTAAACAATTCCCTGATTATTACCACGAATTTTTCCGTCAAAAGGAATTTACCTGGAACGGCATCAAGCAATACAACCGGGAAAAACTGCTGTTTCGCGATAACTGGGTTGACGGTGGCAAAACCGGTCACACGGAAGAAGCAGGCTTTTGTCTGGCCACCTCCGGCCAGCAGGACGGGATGCGTTTGATTGCCGTAGTGCTGGGCACGGAGAGTGATGATGCGCGTAACAATGAAGCTGAAGCGCTGCTGAATTACGGCTTCCGCTTCTATGAAAATGTACCTGTTCGTCAGGCCAGGCAAGTGCTGTCCAAGCCCGATGTTTTCAAGGGCGCGGCCGACCAGGTTCCTGTCGGTTTGGACAAGGATCTGGTGGTTTTGGTAACCAAGGATCAGGCTAAGCATCTGTCAGTATCCATGACGATTAACCCCAAGCTCATAGCGCCCTTGGCTGTAGATCAACCCGTGGGCAAGCTGGAGGTTAAATCCGGTGACAAGCTCATCGCTGAACGCAATGTTGTTGCATTGAATGCGGTTCCTGAAGGTGGTTTCTTCAAGCGCATGGTTGATACGGCCCGCCTCTGGTTCAAATAATGCAGGCTGTTTACTTCAACGGGCGTTGGATTGCGCCCGAGGAAGCGAACATATCCGCCTTTGATCGTGGATTTCTCTTCGGTGACGGTGTTTACGAAGTCATACCGGCATTCAACCGACGTTTGTTCGGCGCCGGAGCGCATCTCGACCGATTGACGCGAAGCCTTGAGCAGATCGACATTCAGGACCCTCTGACGCGCGCGCAGTGGATGGACGTCTTGGTTCGCCTGGTATCCGAGTGCGGTGCTGACGATGTGTCGATTTATATTCAGGTGACGCGTGGTGCAACAGCAAAGCGAGATCATGCCTATCCCAACCCGCCCGTGCCGCCCACGGTTCTGGCCAGCGCAAGTGCTATCGTGCCCCTGAGTGCGGAGATTCTCACTGAGGGTGCAAAGGCAATCACAGTGCCCGACCTTCGTTGGGGCCGGTGCGATATCAAGAGCGTGAATCTGTTACCGAATATCATGGCGCGACAACAAGCGGTCGCCGCCGGTGCGGTAGAGGCGATCATGGTGCGTGAGGGGATTGCGCTTGAGGGCGCTGCCTCGAATCTGTTCGCCGTAATCGACGATAATTTGCTGACGGCACCCCTCGGGCCGCACATTCTTGGTGGCGTCACTCGCAACCATCTAGTTGATATGGTAAAGGATCAAGGCCAGATTCCCTTGCTCGAAGTGCCTATTCCCTTTGATCGTCTATTCGACGCGACCGAGGTGTTTATGACCAGCTCGACGCGCGATCTGTTACCAATCACCCGTATCAACGCGCATCTGGTCGGCACGGGAAAAGTCGGTCCAATCTGGACGAAACTGTCGAAAGCTTTCACAAAACTCAAACAACAACGAGAGACCTGATGGACGAATTTCTTACCGATAAAGAGCTGGAAAACCAAAAGCATAACGAGGAAGTCAAAGCCGAAGAAGCGGCGCTTGAGCGGGAAACCCTGCTCGAATTTCCCTGTCAGTTCCCAATCAAGATCATGGGGCCGGCAACGGATGACTTCGAAGCGCAAATTCGCGCATTGGTGACGGCTCAACTGGGGGAATTGCCGGCTTCAGTCTGGAAAATCCGGCCCAGTGCCAAGGGCAATTTCGTGGGTATGACGCTCACGTTCACCGCTACGTCAAAGGCTCAGATCGACGCACTTTATCGGGCGATTACGGCCCATCCCGACGTTAAGATGTGTTTGTAAGTCCAGCTGGTTCCATGGCTCGTTCAGCCTTGAACAAGTTCGATTCATGTCCTTGATTGACTACGGTATCGATTGCGATTACGCCGATCTTCTAGCGAAAATGCAGTCGTTTACTCAATCACGCCAACCACATACCGAGGATGAATTCTGGGTGCTGAGTCACCGCCCAGTTTTTACACAGGGTTTGAATGGACAGCCCCGGCACGTACTTGATCCCGGTAATATACCGGTCGTTCAAACTGATCGAGGCGGGCAGGTTACTTATCATGGTCCGGGGCAATTGGTGGTTTATACCTTGGTCGATCTCAAGCGTGCCGGAGTAGGTGTGCGTGAATGGGTCACGGTGCTTGAGCAAGTTGTCATTGACTACCTCGCGACATTCGAGGTTCATGCAGAGCGGCTTTCAGGAGCGCCCGGCGTTTATGTGAATGGTGCTAAAATTGCCGCGCTCGGGCTCAAGGTTCGCCAAGGGCGTTGCTACCATGGCCTGTCGTTAAATCTGGACGTTGATCTGGCACCCTTCACGCGAATCAACCCTTGCGGCATGGCGAATTTGCCGGTGATCGACCTGCGTCGTTGCGCGAATATCAAAACCGATGAATTGCCTGATTACCGTAAAGCAGGCCGCTCAATTGTGTTAGGTTTACAAAAAATACTACTGGAACAATCCCCAATGGCGTAAGTCAGTCCGGGTTCCAGCCATTTGATCAGGTTTGAAAACCCATGTCCGAACAATCTCAATCCGAACGCGCCACAATTCAGCTTAGCGCCGAAAAGCCGCTCACCTATTCGCCCCCGACACCGGAAATGCGTTCCGCCCAGAAAGTGTCGCGCATTCCGGTCAAGATCGAACCCACGACGGAGATGCCACGCAAACCCGCATGGATCCGTGCCAAGTCGCAGGGTGGGGCAGAAGTTCAGCGGTTAAAAAAAGTCTTGCGTGACCAGGGGTTGCATACGGTCTGTGAAGAGGCCAATTGCCCGAACTTGGGTGAGTGTTTTGCGGGCGGAACGGCTACATTCATGATTTTGGGTGATATCTGCACCCGTCGTTGCCCGTTTTGTGATGTGGCACATGGCAAGCCACGTCCCGTGGATGCCGAAGAACCGGCTCGTCTGGCTGAAACAGTTGCCGCAATGGGGTTGTCTTACGTCGTCATTACCTCGGTCGATCGGGACGATCTGCGTGATGGCGGGGCAGGACACTTCGCGGCCGTCATCCGTGCGCTACGTTCCCGTTGTCCGAATCTCACCATCGAAATTCTTACCCCGGATTTCCGTGGCCGAGAAGCGATAGCACTTGATATTTTGGCTGCAGACCCGCCGGATGTGTTCAACCATAACCTTGAAACCGTACCTGATTTGTATCGTGCAGCACGGCCGGGTGCGGATTACATCGGTTCGCTGAACCTGCTTGCGGCCATGAAAAAACGCTGCCCCGATGTACCGACCAAATCTGGCCTGATGCTGGGCTTGGGGGAAACCGACGACCAACTGCGGGCAGTCTTGCGCGACATGCGCGCCCGTAACATTGACATGTTGACCTTGGGGCAATACCTTCAGCCCTCGCGCAATCATCTGCCGGTTGACCGTTTTGTCACACCCGAGCAATTTGCCGCGTTGGGGCACGAAGCCGAAGCCATGGGTTTCACCCATGTGGCCAGCGGCCCGATGGTACGTTCGTCATACCATGCCGATAAAGGCGGTTTGGTTGCCTTGGCTCAGGTGAGCGCATGACCCAACATTCCGCCCTGAGTCCCGCTATGGGTTCCTCGCTGGCTGATGTGCCCGAGTTCCTGTCTGCCTTTGAACGTGCAATTCAGTTGCAGGGCAAGGCGGCGGCGGTCGGGTTCGATTGGCCGCAGATAAGTGATATTCGCCGAAAAATTCATGAAGAACTCCTGGAACTCGAACAAGGGTTGGATCATCAGGATGCGGCTAATATCTTCGAAGAACTGGGTGATGTGCTGTTTGCACTGACCAATCTGGCACGGCGTTTAGAGATTGATCCGGCGGCAGCGCTTGAAGCGACCAATCAAAAATTTATTAGGCGGTTCCAGCACATGGAACATGCGGCACGAGGCGAGGGCAGCGACCTTGCTTCAGAACCGCTGACCCAACAAGTGATTCGTTATCGGCAGGCTTGGGAGGCGGACCAATGTAGTTGAAACGTTCCGATCGATGGCGGTCATCTTCAACACGTTGTCATTTAGCTCATTCAAATTGAATGAGAAATCCAATCAACAAGCCAATTCAGGTAAATCATGTTTCATTTTTTCGCTAAAAACACACCCGCCAATGCCCGGCAAGATGTGCTTTCCGGCTTGACCGTTGCGCTCGCTTTGGTTCCGGAGGCACTTGCCTTTGCGCTTATTGCTCATGTAAACCCGCTAATGGGGCTTTATGCCGCCTTCATCATGGCATTGGCATCGGCGATATTTGGTGGGCGCCCAGGGATGATTTCCGGCGCGACCGGCGCAACCGCTGTGGTGATTGTGGGGTTGGTCGTGACTCATGGTGTGCAGTATCTGTTGGCCGCCTTGATTTTGATGGGCGTAATTCAAATTCTGGTCGGTGCGTTCAGACTGGGTAAATACATTCGTATTGTGCCGTATCCCGTGTTTCTTGGTTTCGTCAATGGCTTGGCGATTGTCATTTTCCTTGCCCAGTTGCCGCATTTCAAAGAAAAGGGCGCCGATGGCCAGATGCACTGGATTGTGGGGCAGCCGTTGTGGATCATGCTCGGGTTGGTTGCGCTCACGATGGTGATTACGCATTTTTTCCCGAAAATCACCCGCGCATTTCCCGCCGCGCTGTTGGCCATTATCGTCACTACACTCATTACAATCGGCTTAGGGCAGTTGTCCCCGATTTTCGATACCAAAACGGTGGGTGATCTGTCGTCAATTGCAGGTAGTCTGCCGAGCTTTCATATTCCCGATTTCCCGCTCACATGGGATGCGTTTATCATCGTGCTCCCGTTTTCGTTGGTCTTGGCCGGTGTGGGTTTGATTGAATCACTGCTCACGTTGCAATTGGTCGATGATCTGACCGAAACACGCGGCCAACCAAATCGTGAATGCGTGGCGCAAGGCATTGGTAACATGACCTGCGGTTTTTTCGGCGGCATGGGCGGTTGTGCCATGGTCGGTCAAACCATGATCAACGTCGAATCCGGCGGGCGAGGGCGCCTGTCTGGTATTGCGGCGGGTTCGTTTCTCATCTTGTTTATATTGTTTCTTTCGCCTCTTATCGAGCAGATTCCTATCGCTACTCTGGTCGGAATTATGTTCATGGTGGTGATCGGTACCTTTGAGTGGGGCTCTATCAACCTTTTTGGCAAGGTGCCGAAAAAAGATATTTTTGTGGGTTTGCTGGTTGCGGCTGTAACTGTATTTACCGACTTGGCCATTGCCGTGATCACCGGCGTGATTGTTTCTGCGTTAATGTTTGCCTGGGAGCACGCGGGTGACTTGAAAATCGACTCAAGCATTAATGAAGACGGTGTGAAGGTGTACCGGATTAAAGGCCCGTTATTTTTCGCTTCTACGGCCAAGTTTTCCGAGTCCTTTGATTTTCGTTCCGACCCGGACGAGGTCTATCTTGATTTCGCGGAATCTAAAGTGGTGGATCACTCTGCATTAGAGGCCATCGATAGCCTGGCCGAGAAATACCGCAGTGTGAATAAAACCCTGCTTTTGCGTCACTTATCGCCCGAGTGTCGTGGCTTACTGAAAAAAGCGGGTGACTTGGTCGAGGTCAATATCAAAGAAGATCCGGTTTACCACGTGGCCGATGAACTGCGCCGTTAGATTCGCCTGATTCATTGGTAGGGTGCGTATCAGCTGGTTTGCTCGCAGTACCAGCAAATTTTGTTACGTCCACTGTCTTTTGCCGCATAAAGTGCTTTATCTGCATGTTCGAGTAGTTCGGTTATCTTGGCATCCTTGTGGCGAGCAGAGGTGGCGCCAATGCTCACGGTGATGGTAACGCTGACTCCGGCGCCAAGATCGAATGGCGTCTGTCGAACGGTCTGCAGGATACGTTGCCCTATCTGTTCGGCTGTTTCTATGCTGGTTTCATCCAAAATCAACAAAAATTCTTCCCCACCCAAACGCCCCAAGTAGTCGATTTCCCGAATTTGTTGCTGAACCCGAGCGATGAACTCCTTGAGCAGAATATCTCCTGGAACATGGCCATATTGGTCGTTTACGTTTTTGAAGAAGTCCAAATCAAGAATGAACACCACGAGCGAGTGATTCAGTCGGATGAAGCGTTTGTACGCGTGATCCAGTTGTTGGAGAATCTGGCGGCGATTAGCGATGCCGGTTAATTCATCAGTGGTGGCAAGCCGCTCGGTAATCCTCCCCTTTTTAGCAGGTGCTAAAAGTAGAAGTTAAGCGACCATCAACGGTGGTTTACCACCATTGGCTTTATGTGGTCGTTCATGATTGTAAAACCATAACCAGCTTGTTGCATAGTCTTGTACTTCATCCAGTGTTTCGAATAGGTGCTTGCTCACCCAGCTATACCTTATCGTGCGATTGTGCCGCTCAATATAGGCATTCTGTTGAGGATTGCCTGGTTGAATGTATTCAATGCGTATTCCGTTCTTCCGTGCCCAATCGGTAAATTCATGACTGATAAACTCTGGGCCATTATCGCAACGGATGACCAACGGCTTACCACGCCATTCAATCAACTGGTTAAGCGACCGTATGACGCGTATCGAGGGTAGTGAAAAGCCTGCGTCAATCGCTAAGCCTTCACGCCTGAAATCATCTATCACATTAAATAAACGGTATTTCCTACCGTCAGACAACTGGTCGTGCATAAAGTCGATTGACCATACCTGATTGGCTCGCAGCGGCTGCTTTAACGACTCAGGTTTGTGTCTTTTAAGCCGTCTGCGAGGCCGTATCCTCAGATTCAACGCCAGCTCACAGTAGATGCGGTAAATCCGCTTATGGTTCCAACGAAAGCCTTTAACGTTGCGAAGATAGTCAAAGCACATACCAAACCCCCAGTCAGTATCTTTCTCAGTCAACTGAATGAGCCAGTCTGCGATTTCACTATTCTCAGAGGCTAACTTAGGCTGATAGCGATAACACGTTTCGCTGATGCCGAGCGCTAAGCATGCCAGCCTGATACTGACTCCCTTTGCCGCAATAATCTGTTGCGCCATCTCCTTGCGCTGAGACGGCTTTACCACTTTTTTTGTAAAGCCTCCTGAACAATCTCAGCCTTGAGACGCTCTTCAGCATACATTTTCTTCAGCCGTCGATTTTCATCTTCAAGCTCTTTCAATCGGGCCATCAGAGACGCATCCATACCGCCGTACTTCGCGCGCCATTTATAAAATGAGGCTGAGCTCATACCATGCTCACGGCAAAGCTCCGGTACGGGCGTTCCCGCTTCAGCTTGCTTAAGAATCGCCATGATTTGGCTATCGGTATAACGTGACGTTTTCATGCAGAACCTCCTGCGTATAGATTACGAGAAAATTCTACTTTTGAGCACCGTTATTTTTCGGGGGGATTACCGCTCCAGTTCGCGCTCGAGTTGCATTCGCTCGGTAATGTCGCGCCAGATGCCCTCGACGCCCGCATATTTGCCTTCTTCGTCCAGAATGACTGTGCTGCTGATGGATATATCGATAATGCGGCCATCCTTGCGCCGCATTTGACCCGGGAAGTCGCGAACAAAACCATGTTCCAGTATTGCCTTTTTAAGATTTTCTCGATCCTGCGGGTTGGGATAAAAATCGGAGGCTGGCCGTCCGATGATTTCACTTGCCGTGTAGCCAAGTATTTCTTTGACCGCAGGGCAGACAAAACGGGTTATGCCTTCTGCATCCGTGCGATAAAAAACATCCTGCATGGTGTTCATCATGCGGTGGAACTGCTCGTCCGATTCGCGAAGCCGCTGTTCAATAACGGAACGTTCGGTCATGTCCATGAAGGCCGCAAGCAGGCCCGGTTGACCATCAATCATGTACGTCGTACTCATCATTCCAATGATTCGTAATTCACGCGTACAGGTGTAGATTCGATATTCGGTGGGCGGGTTGGTGAACTGCGTTCGTTCTGCCCGGCGAATCCGAGCCATGACCCTTTGATAGTCTAGAGGATGAAGAAAATCTTCAACGCTCTGGCCTAGCACCTGTTCTGGGGCGTCTGCTTGTAAAAGAGACAGGGCGGCAGGATTGGCATAGATGATCTGTTCTTTGAGCAGAATGAGAACGCTGACCGGTAATCGGTCCAGGGTGTCCGGTGGTGCCTGAAAAGGTGCGGATTTCGGCATAAGGTTGATCTCATGGATACCCTGAATGACTAGAGCAATTCGGGTAGACGGAAGCCGGAACAATAAAACGTTCTTTAGTAAGGTTATCTATTGTGCCCTTGACTTGGAATTGGCGCCACTAATCTGTGGATTATCGGTAAGATAGTCCCACGCCCTCTTTTCTCGATACGGATTCGTCAATGAACTTGTTTGTCTCTTCAGAGCCGCAGGATGCCCCTGACTTAATGACGCAGGTCAAACGAGGTGTAGTTGTCAGCGCAGTCTGGCTGCTGGTAGCCGCACTGACCGTCTTGTTGTTCCCCTCGCTGGATGCGGACGGGTTTTATGCCATCTGGCCTGCCAATGCATTTGCCTTGGGTTTTGTACTCATGTGGGGCTATGGCCTGCTCGTCCCTTTGGCGTTGACAGTTGCCGTCTGGAACCTGTTCTTTATCGGGTTGACGCTGGTGCAGTCGCTGTTCGGCGCGATCGCACTTGTACTTAGTCTGGCGCTTTTGCTGATGTTCCGACGCTACATGCTGGCGACCATCAGTAGCCCGTACGGTCGTCGATTATTGGGCATTCCCACGGCTTCCCTCGTGATGGCCAGTTTGATTACTGCGTTGGGAATCTGGCAAAACCCCGCATGGGTCGATGATTACCAGACTATTGGCCTGTTCTGGTTTTCACAATCCATTGCCTTTCTGGCACTGACCCCGCTGGTCATGAGTTGCCTGCATGAAGGTTGCGGGCGTGCATTCAAGGAATTGAAAGCCTTTTTCAGTATGTGGTCGCTCACGAGCACGTGGCTGGTGTTTGCCGTAGTGTCGATGTTGGTCATGGCCGCACTTCGACACTGGGGCAATCTGGAGTTCAATGCAGGCAGCCTGATTGGTCTGGTCGTTCTTGCGCTTGCAGCACACGCCTTGCCGATCCGGATCGCCCGTTTTTCAATCGCTTTTTATATTCTGGTCTGGACCTGGTTCAATGCGCACATCAATTTGTTGCATGGATACAATGCCTCTGTGTTGTTGGGCGATCAGGCACTGATTTTCATTGCGGCGCTGCTGGCAGTGATATCCACCGAGATGGTTCAAGCGTACCGCCTGTCGGAGAAGTCGCTGGCCCGGCAGTTGTTGATTGATCCATTGACCGGCATGCAAAACGACATGGGGTTATCTCAACGGCTTCAAGCCTGGCCCAAGGATAGAACAGGTGCAATGCAGCCGATGATTGTCATCGGCGTGCATATCCCCGAGCTTGAGCAGATTGATGCCTTGATGGGGCATGAAGAAAGTAATCAGGTTGAGCTGCGTTTGAGCCAGATTTTGAGCAAGGAAAAGCTTTCTGATTATGCCTCTCGTGTTCGCCCGGGGGTATTCATTCTGTGTCTGACATCTGCGGTTATGGGTATGCGCGGCGCCGATGTGGCTCAGAAACTCAAGGATCGCATCGAGTTTGAATGGAAAAAAATGGGCGCGGGCGCCCGTTATCTGCAGGCTGGTTTTACGGTGTTCAATCTGGCTCAAACGCGCGATTTGGGTTTGCTGACGTCTGCGGTGCTTGCGGGTTGCCAATTGTCTCTGGCTGATCGGAATCAGTTGGTGCATGTTGAAGACAATCTGGACAGCCTGCTCAGTCATCGAGTGCAGGAATTGACCTGGGTACAGCGCATGCGAGCCGCACTGGTCGGCGATACGCAGGCGGGACAGTTCATTCTGTTTGCTCAAACCATTCGCGATACTCGCCATCCGGATGTTAAGGCCTTCGAAGTGTTGTTGCGCTGGCAAGACGCGGATGAAAATGTGCTGCCACCCTCTGAGTTCCTGCCGATTGCGGAGCGTTATGGACTGATGACCGCGATCGATCTGTGGGTCATGCGATCTGCGTTGGGGCAACTGTCCCAGTCCCCTTGGCGGGCCGAAATCAGCAAGGTGTCGATCAATTTGTCCGGTGCCAGTTTGGCTGATCCAAATTTGATTCACGAGATAGAACAGCAACTTAAATCATGCGGTTGCCGCCCGGAACAGATCTGTTTTGAGATCACCGAAACCATGGTGATTGCCGATACAAAACTGGCCAGACAGGCCGTTCTTGGCATCAAAGAACTCGGTTGCAAGATATCGCTGGATGATTTCGGTACTGGCCTGTCGACCTTCTCCTACCTCAAGCGCTTTCCCTTTGATTATCTCAAGATCGATGGGGAGTTTGTGCGCCATATTACCGAGTCCCGAATTGATCGGGCCATCGTCGAATCCATTCAGGCCATCGCGTTTGAAATGAACACGATTACCGTTGCCGAGTTCGTTGAGAACATCGATCAGATGGAAACGCTAAGGCAAATTGGCGTTTACTATCATCAGGGTTACGGTGTAGCCAAACCGGTACCCATCGCGCATTTCCTGATTCCGTGAGCGATCCGATGCTCAGAAGAATGTACAAAAAAACATTTTCGACATTTGTCTGATTATTCACAGCATCGCGGGTGTGAGTAGCACAAAAAATCGGTTCTTGCCAAGATTAATGTATCTATTCGCTTTCCAGGATTTTTAAGCGTTCGATGACCAGATGAACTAGCAGCGGATCTGCATTTGGATATTGATGCTCAATGGATTTGGCTTCCCGTTCGCCTTCCACGATGGCTACAAAAGCATGTGCCGCCGATTGCTCGACACCGGCGTCTTGTGCCGCTTCACGCATGTTCGACAGCACGTCCAGCGCACTTTGATCCCCCCAGGTCGCTGCGAAAATCAGTTGAGCGATGCCCTGCGCTGCTTCTTCGCGAGCCTTTTCGGGTAGAGAGTCAAGCCACTCAGGATGGCGTGTAGCGTGCTCAATGCCCCTTATGATTTCTTGGTCTTCTTCATCCAGCAGCGCCATATCCGGCTCAGCGCCATTAAGCCACGTGTTGAGCACGTGTGCGAGTTTTACCCAACCATCATTGTGGTATTGCTCGATGAGCGCAGTGGTGGCCTCCGATAGTGTGTCGTTTTGTCTGCTGGCAGCCACTGAAGCGATAAGCTCTTGATGCACTGCGCAAATTTGAGTTGCGGGTTCTTGCATGATTGGAATCTCCTGTGTGTAGAGCGGGCTTAACCAGCTGGTTGAGTCTGTCCCGTGTGCTATGTTTAGGGTTTAATAATTTAACTGAATATCAATTTTGACAAGGCTTCATCAAACACAGTGTGACTGCTGCAGACAATTTCTTACGGGTTTGACTACCCGTCTAATCATGATTCATGGCGCGTAAAACCCGCAAAATCAGGCCAAAGGCTTCAATTATCTCAAAGGAGGAACCCATCTAGTGGAACTTAGAACATTAGGGCGTTCGAATATCGAAGTAAGCACTATCTGCCTCGGCACAATGACCTTTGGTCAGCAAAATACAGAAGCAGAGTCCCATCGGCAACTCGATTTGGCTTTTTCCTCTGGGATCAACTTCATCGATACCGCAGAAATGTACCCTGTACCTGCTCGGGCGCAAACACAGGGTAGGTCAGAATCGTTCGTTGGAACCTGGCTGGCTGGGCAGCGGCGTGATTCTGTGGTTTTAGCCTCAAAAATTGCCGGTCCCGGGCGTGGTATGGAATGGATGCGTGGTGGGCCGCGCGTAAATGCTGAACATATCCAGTCGGCGGTTGAGAGCAGTCTCAAGCGTTTACAGACCGATTACATCGATTTGTATCAAATTCATTGGCCGGAACGAAATGTTCCATTGTTCGGCGATCGCTACTACGACAGCCGTCGTGAGCGAGAGGCGGAATCGGTCGAACATCAACTTCAATCGCTTTCCCGTTTGGTTGAAGCCGGAAAAATACGTGCGATCGGCCTTTCCAACGAAACACCCTGGGGCGTGATGTCCTTCGAGTCGGCAGCCGAGCGGCTGGGCTTGTCTCATGTGGTCAGTATTCAGAACGCATTTAACCTGTTGAACCGACGTTTCGAAATGGATGGTCTGGCAGAAGTAAGCCAAAGAACGGGTATCGGTCTGTTGGCATACAGCCCATTGGCATTCGGATTGCTAACTGGAAAGTATGTAATGAATCCGAATTCGGCTGGACGAATGACGGAATTTCCGGGATTCGGCCAACGCTATGCCAAGCCTAATGTCCAAGAGGCTTTAAAGGCTTATCTCGAATTGGCGCAAGAGTACGAGCTATCGCCGGCGCAAATGGCAATCGCATTCATTCTGCAAAAATCATTTACAACATCGGTGATTATCGGTGCAACGGATGAAGAACAGCTGACCGAAAACATCGGCGCGGCCAACTGCACGTTGCCCGATTCTCTTATGAAGAAAATTGACGAAATCGATCAACGGTGGCCCAGTCCGACTCCCTGAAAAAAGTGTCGAACAAGATGTCGAATCGGTTCCCTGTCTTGCCGATCTTCAATCGGCCTTGTTTTTCAACAGATCACGAATTTCGGTCAGTAGCTGGACATCTGCCGGAGGTGCAGCTGGTTCTGCAGGTTTAGCCTCGGGTTCAGGGCGCTTGAGTTTATTAATGACTTTCAATGCCATGAAAATGGCGAAGGCGACGATGGTGAAGTCCAGTGCCGTCTGAATGAATTGTCCATAGCGGATGGCAACTTCGGGCACCTTGTCGTGTGCAGCCTGGATAACGAAGTTCAGTTTACTGAAATCCACGCCACCGATCAGCACACCAATCGGTGGCATGATGATGTCGCTGACCAATGAGGATACGATCTTCCCGAATGCAGCGCCGATGATGATGCCGACCGCCATATCAATCACGTTGCCTTTCATGGCAAATTCTTTGAACTCTTTAATCACGGACATGTTGTTTTCCTTTTTTACAATTGGCCGACTTAGGCAGGGTGGATTATGCCATGACCAATTTTTTTGCAAACCTTGTTCCGGTGGGATTTAGGTCTATATTTATTGATCAAGAAGATCATGATAAACAAACAGCTTGGATTAGATCTGCTTGAGCAGTGTGATTACAACCGAATGCCTGTGGATGATCGGCATCTAATTAGTTGGGGTGATGAAGGATGAAATCAGGTCTGCTTTTGCTGTCCTCATTGATTATGGTTTTGAGTCTGGCCTGGTCTGGTGCTGTCTTTGCAGCATTAAAGGTCGGCGAGGCTGCACCGTCGTTTAATTTACCTGATCAAAAAGGAGTCATGCATTCGCTTGCCGATTATCGGGGAAAGTGGTTGGTGCTTTATTTTTATCCCAAGGATGAGACACCGGGTTGCACGACCGAGGCTTGTACATTCCGTGATGACATTGCCACCATTCAAAGTATGGGAGCGGTGGTAGTTGGCATTAGTGAAGACAGCATCGATAGTCACGCACGATTTGCGAAAAAATACCATCTCCCATTTACCTTGCTTGCAGATGACAATGGCGCGACGGCCCAAGAGTATGATTCGCTGTTTTCCATTCTCGGGATGATGAAATTTGCCAAACGGCATACCTTCATCATCAGTCCGGATGGACGCTTGGCTGCGAAATTCATGGATGTTGATCCGGATGACCACAGTAAACACGTCATCGCCAAGCTCACGTCTCTGATTAATGGCTCGCCAAAATAGCGGGCCTTCCGTTTTTATCTTTGATTTGTCAGGACTTTTTGACGAATTCTGATTTGAGGCCCATTGCTCCGATGCCGTCGATCTTGCAATCGATATCGTGGTCGCCTTCGACCAAGCGAATGTTCTTAACTTTGGTGCCAACCTTGACCACAAGTGATGAGCCCTTGACTTTCAGATCCTTTATAACCGTTACGGTGTCGCCATCGTGCAGCACATTGCCATTCGCATCCTTGATAACAAGGCTGCCATTGAGGCTGTTTTGAGTCATTAGCCAGTAAACTTTCGCGCCGCAATGTATAATTTCTAAAATAAAATGATGTGGGTGCGGCATGAAAGATCATTCTTTGTTCACGCAGATTTGGACTCAATCGCCCGTGTTCGAATCGGTCCTGCGAAGCGTTCAAATTGTCGCTGCTACCGAGGCGACTACCTTGATTCTTGGGGAATCAGGTACCGGCAAGGAACTCGTTGCGCGTGCGTTGTATGACGGTTCCGGGCGTCGGGATCGACCATACATCGCAGTCAATTGCGCCAGCTTCTCTGAAGCTTTGGCAGAGTCGCAATTGTTTGGCCATAGGCGGGGCGCGTTCACGGGCGCTCAGTGTGATTATGATGGTCAAATCCGTTCGGCTGATGGCGGGACACTTTTTCTTGATGAAATAGCCGAGTTGAGTTTGCCTGTGCAAGCCAAATTGCTTCGTTTTCTGGAAACGGGAGAGGTGATGGGACTGGGTGAATCTCAAAGCCGACGAGTCGATGTTCGTCTTGTGGCTGCGACACACCGGGATTTGCTTCAGATGGTTGAGCAGGGGCTTTTCCGGGCTGATTTATTCTATCGCCTTCAGGTCGTACCCATTGAATTACCCCCACTTAGGATGCGTCAGGGTGATATTGATTGGTTGCTTGCGCGGTTCATGAATGAGTTTGCCGAACGGTACACACTGCATATGCCCCGGCTCACCTCAAAGGCGCGTGGTGTGATCAGACGACACCCTTGGCCTGGAAATGTGCGTGAATTGCGTAATATGGCAGAACGCTTGGTTATCCTGCACTCGGGCAAATCTGTTGATGTAGATAACCTCCCACATGAATTGCGTACTCCTGATTTAAGGGAAAACACCACTCGCCGTTTTCATCTACCGGAAAATGGCGTTGATCTTGAAGCCATTGAGTCCGATTTGCTGCGTCAAGCGCTGCTGCGAACAGGTGGAAACAAGAGTAGAGCAGCACGATTATTGAACTTGTCTCGCGACACCTTTCTTTATCGGCTCAAAAAGTTTTCTATTCAGTAGGTATTTTTATCCCGACGGAAAAAAACGCCAATCTTTGGCGTTTTTTTATTGATCGGGCTCGCCCTGAATAAAAATATTTCTTTAATTCATTATTTTGTTATCGAACCTGTGTTTTGATTCAAGAATTGGCCGTTGAGCCTGATCTGGGCTTGAGCGGTTCGATAAATTGAATTGACGTAAGACATGTGACGTATCGGAACAGTTAGACTGCTCGCCTGATTTATTGATGAGGAAATTGACATGACCGTGCCTATTGATCGCCGTTATGGTCCGACACATGAGTGGTATTTGCTTGAAGACGATCTGCTTGTTCTGGGTGTAACCGAACAGGGACAAGCGTTACTTGGTGATGTCGTGTTCGCCCAATTGCCCGATGTCGGTTCACATGTTCAGCGTGGGCAGGCTTGTGCCACATTGGAATCGGTGAAAGCAGCTTCGGATGTGATCTGCCCGGTTGATGGTGTCGTCATCGCTGTGAATTCGGCACTTTCAGATTCCCCTGAGTTGATCAACGACGATCCGTTCGATACAGGTTGGATTCTCCACATACACCCATCGAGTTCTCCGGATGAGTGGATGTCTCCCGAAGATTATCTGGCGCAAGCGGAATAGGAAAGGCTGATGGCATCTGAAAACCTGGGCATCAAACGCATCATGCTGGCCGCCAAATATTCCTGGCAAGGTTTCCGGGTGGCTTATCGCAAGGAAGAGGCGTTCCGGCAGGAAATTTGGCTGGCAATAATCGCGATTCCTTTGGGGCTTTATCTGGGGCAAACAGGAATCGAAAGAGGAATGCTCGTTGGCTCCATTTTGCTGATTCTGATCGTCGAGCTTTTGAACACGGGCATTGAGAATGTGGTGGATCGCGTCGGTCTGGATCCGCACAAACTATCCGGACGCGCCAAGGACATGGGTTCGGCTGCAGTTTTTCTTTCTATAGTGATGGCTGCTGTGATCTGGGCGCTTATTCTGTGGCCTCAGCTGGTTGGGCATTAGGCTCTGTGTTTTTTGTGTCTGATTGTCCGATCAATATCGTCTGCGGAGCAGGTGAAAAACCATCAAGATAATTGGCCAGGCAACGAGATTGCTCGCTACCCGAAACAGATTGTGCAAAAGCATGGTCAGGTCGGAAATTCCACCCTGCATCCAAAGTGACAACAGCAAGTAGATAGCGCTCAAACCGGCAACGAACAGTGCCTGCTGTATAGGGCCGGTAAAGAAAAGCATCTGCCTCAAACCGAGCACCACGGCCGCGCTTAGGGTGAACAAAAGTGCATTCGCTCCTAGTAATCCTACGCTCGCTACATCCAGAACCAGTCCAGCCATCCAGGCGACAATGAGTCCGACTGAATTGGGTTCTCGAATACACCAGTACAGAACGGTCAACAGCAGCCATTGTGGTGCGTAGTGCTGGTACAGTGGCACACTGGGCTCAACGGTCAGGATGAGTGCAACCAGCAGGCTGAGCGGGATCATCGCCCAGTTATTGCGCACGTGGTTTCTCCTGTCCGGATTGCGCCTGAGTCACAGGAGGCGTACTAAAGCTCGGCGGGAGAAAGTTTGGTGCACGAGGCGTAGTATCTTGGGTCATGTCTATTAGACGCTGCGAAGGAAGTGACACGATAGAAGCCTGTTCAGCCTTGCTGTTGGGCGGCGGCGGGGCATCCGGTGGATCGGTCAGAACCAGTACCTGGCTGATATGTTCAAGGTCGGCTACGGGGCGGGCCGTAATGTTGACGAAGGCTTGACTGCGTTCATCCTGAACCTGAGTGACGCGTGCGACGGGATAACCTTGAGGGAACACGCCGTCCAGTCCTGAGGTGGTCAGTAGATCGCCGACTTTGACATTGAATCGTTCAGGAATACGGTTCATGGTCAGGGCTTCGCGCTGATCGGTTCCTTTGACAATGCCAACAAAGCCCGTGTCGCCGACAGCAACAGATAGCGCGTGCCTGCGAGAGTCAACTTCAAGAACGACCGCGCCCGTCAACGAACTTCTTAAAACCTGCCCAATAATTCCTTGGCCGTCAATGACGGGTTGGCCCGGTTTGACGCCATCGCGAATACCGCGGTTGATCGCGAATGTTCGCTGTTCGGGGTTGTCGTTCACGGCGATCAAACGAGCCAGCAAAACGTTGGGTACTTCTTTGCTCTGACCATGCAGTAGTTTTCTGAGCTCATTTAATTGTGTTTGTAGATCAAAAAACTGCTGCATTTGCCCTTTGAGCAGAAGGTTCTCCTCTTCAAGCGCGCGTATCTTTTTGACCTGTTCTGTTTTGCTTTCAAGAAAAATGGAAAGATTTGTTCCCCATACGGCGGGCGCATGCACAATACGGGCGATGCCATCGGTCAGGCCGCCAATCCCGCTATTGATGTTTTTGACCCATGAGCTTCCTGCTCGATCCAGCGCCATCAGAAAAACAGACAGCAACACCAAGATTAACAGCTTGGTAATACCGGGGCGATGTGACTCGAATAAGGTCACGAACGGCTTGGGGCGTTATTCAGCGGCAAACAGCGAACTGTGGCGCTGATCAATGAGTTCGAGTACCTTGCCGCCGCCGCGCGCAACGCAGGTGAGCGGATCTTCGGCAATCACGACGGGCAAACCGGTTTCTTCACGGATCAGTTTGTCGATATCGCGAAGCAGGGCGCCACCGCCGGTAAGCACGATGCCGCGTTCAGCGATATCCGAACCCAGCTCAGGCGGTGTTTGTTCCAAGGCGGTGCGCACGGCCTGAACGATGCCGTACAGCGGTTCGTTCAGCGCTTCGAGAATTTCATTGCTGTTCAGTGTAAAGCTGCGCGGCACGCCTTCGGCCAGATTGCGCCCCTTGACATCGATTTCTAGCAGTTCTTTCCCTGGATAGGCAGAACCGATTTCTTTCTTGATTCGTTCCGCAGTGGCTTCACCAATAAGAATGCCGTAGTGACGACGCACGAACGCGATGATGCTTTCGTCGAATTTGTCTCCGCCAATGCGCACCGATGAGGAATACACAATGCCGTCGAGTGAAATCACACCGACTTCCGATGTGCCACCGCCGATGTCGACCACCATGGAGCCTCGTGGCTCATCTACATTGATGCCGGCACCAATGGCGGCGGCCATGGGCTCTTCGATGATATAAGCCTTTCGAGCCCCCGCGCTCAGCACGGATTCACGAATAGCGCGGCGTTCCACCTGGGTTGCACCGACAGGCACGCAGA
>JAJYPA010000518.1 GCA_021795795.1 Pseudomonadota bacterium
ACATCCTTTGATGCGGGCGCCGGTTAAGGTGGTAACGGCAGCAGACTTCAAGACATGGGTAGCGAGCAACAGTTTCTAGACATTATGAAGACTTGCCACCTAATATGTTAAATTATAAGGAGGAATAAATAATGGAAACCAATGAAATTCAAGCGCAACCGCTGGACAATATGGAGGGCAACAAAGATCCGTTCGCGATCAGTATGCTGTTTCCACTATTTCGCGCGACGCTTTGGGGCCTAACTGGCTATTTTGCTGCGGCATGGATTACGGCTGTGTTGGCTGGTACTGTTTTGGTGGGTCCTCTACCTGCGACAGTAGGGTATGTGGCCGGTTTGGTCGGCTGGTTGATGGGTAGCGGTTTATGGGAGGGCTGGATACGCCGGGCATTTGGTGGGAAGGAGGCCCCATCATACACGGGTATCGAACGTTATTTCCGTTTCGGCCCAGATTCGAAGTCAACGGCGGTGCGGTACGTGATTTTCAACATTGCGGCCTTCTTTTTCGCAGGCCTGTTTGCCATGGCCATTAGGATCGAGCTGCTGACACCGGACTCGACGAGCTGGTGGATGTCGGAGGTTATGTACAATGAGACCTTCGGTATCCACGGAGTGATTATGCTGTTAGGTGTGGTGGCATCGGCCATCGTCGGCGGGGTAGGTTACTATCTGCTTCCCCTGATGATGGGGTCGCGTAATGTCGTCTATCCCAAACTGTTGGGGCTTAGCTGGTGGCTCATACCACCGGCAGGTCTGGCGGTGTTTTTGAGCCCCATGATCGGTGGTTTTCAGACCGGGTGGTGGGGCTATCCGCCATTGGCGCAGAATAGTGGAAGCGGTATCGTATTCTATGCTCTAGGTGCTGCCACCATTCTTATTGCGTCGCTGTTCGGGGCAATCAATATCGCCGGAACTATGGTGTACATGCGCGCAAAGGGGATGAGTCTGAGCCGCGTCCCAATTTTTGTGTGGGGTTTATTTGCCGCAGCCACCATTCTTATTGTGGAGTCGCCGGCAACCTATACGGGCGCACTCATGGACTTGTCCGATATGATCCTCGGCAGCCATTTCTACACCGGGCCAACAGGGCATCCGTTAGCCTATATGGATCAGTTCTGGTTTCTATTCCATCCAGAGGTTTATGTCTTTATTCTACCCGCCTTTGCCATATGGCTGGAGATTCTTCCTGCTGCGGCTAGGCGTCCATTGTTTGCGCGGGGTTGGGCCATCGCCGGGATGGTTGGTGTTTCCATGCTGGGGGCAATGCTTGGCGTTCATCACTATTTCACAGCGGTGAGCGGCGCACGTATGCCCATATTCATGACGCTTACTGAAACCGTTTCTATTCCGACGGGGTTTATCTATTTGTCTGCTATTGGGACGCTTTGGGGTAGTCGCTTAAGGATTAATGCCGCTGTGCTGCTAGTAATTATGGCCATGATGAATTTCCTGGTAGGTGGCCTGACGGGTATATTTAATGCCGACGTTCCAGCAGATTTACAGCTTCATAATACGTACTGGGTAGTCGCACATTTTCATTATACCATGCTTGGTGGCGTGATCTTTACCTGGATCGCCGCGTTATATTGGTGGTTTCCAAAGGCCACGGGCCGGAAAATCAACGAGTTTTTGGGCAAGTTCCACGCGTGGTGGTTCTTCGTGTTTTTCAACTGCACGTTCTTCCCCATGTTTATAGCAGGTCTTGAAGGGATGAATAGGCGGACAGCCATATATCTTCCCTACCTGCATGACATTAACCTGTTTATGTCCATCTCGTCTTTCTTCCTGGGCGCCGGATTTCTTATTCCGCTGGCCAACCTCATCTACAGTTGGCGCTATGGGCCAAAGGCCGAATCCAATCCATGGGGCAGCAAGGGCCTGGAATGGCAAATCAAGTCGCCAACACCGTATGTACCCTTCCCTGAAGGGGTTGAGCCAGAGGTCGTAGGTCCGAATGACAATTATGCGTCAGGAGCGAAGGAACCCTTTGTTTGGGTGCCTACACCAAGCAAGTAAATTAGGAGGAATTGAATATGGCAGATGCAGATAACAGTTATGCTAGCTTAATGGATCCGGCTTCGGAGCGCGCGAAGAGGGGGGCATTCTTTTTCCTAGTGCTTTTCGCGGCAATCATTTTTGCGATGTGGGACCTCGCGCGCTTCCTCTGGGGGGGCACCGCGGTGCCCGGCACGCTGAATATGGGCGTGGGTGTTGGTCTCACTGTTCTGATGCTTGCCAGCCTGGTGCCGGTGATGGCGGCACGCAAAAAGCTGGATCGGGGCGATGACGGCGGTGTCGTGAGCAGCATGACCGCCCTGTTGGTAATCTCGTTGGTGATGATCGGCGGAATAGTCTACAACTGGACCACGTTAACCATTGGTAGTGGCTATGGCGGGATTTATGACATTACCAGCTTATGGTTTCTGGTGCATTTCGTGGCGGCCATCCTGGCGCTATTGGCGAGCATTATGAAAATATCCCGTACGCCTGATCGTGCCAAAAGAGAGCGGTGGGTATCGTATAACGTGTTAACCTACTGGGGGGGGATGGTTATCCTCTGGGCTGCATTCTTTATCGTCTTCTATATTGCGTAATTTCATTTAGAAGGTTATCAAATTAGACTGGGTGGTGAGATAATGGATATGTCACATTTGTCGTTTGTTATTCCATCCGGAGCCGATAATCCGACGCTCTTCTGGCTGACAGGATACATCGGTTTCCCTGTGGTTTTTTTGAGCGCATACTTTTGGTGGATATTAAATGAAGCGGCCAATGAAGACCGGATCCGTATTCTAAAGAAGGCTGAAAATAGTCCATCTGGTGATGGATGAATTTGTAACATATGGCACTTACCTTGTTAATTTGTAGAGCAAATTTGTGCGAAGGGTATAACCCATTAACTAGTTGTTTCGTATGAAGACGGCTCGGCGTGTTTTTGAGTTTCTATAACAGCCTTGGAATTTGCTACCGTTTCCTGGCGGAGCCGAGTGTATGCACATGTGGTGATGGAGGATAAATCATATCCTAAAGAAGAGGATTCGGTGGCCTGCAGTGATCGCTATGATGAAGTGTGGGATGGAACACTGTGTTGAGCGTAGCGTTATTGTGGGCTACCAATAGCATTGGGCTGTGATTACGCAGCGCTTAGCCTGTTGTTTTAATATGCTGTCTCAGTTGAGTGATTTAGGATGACGAAGTCAGTGCGGTAGCCATGTAACATGGTAGACAGGCTACCGTTTCGCTCTACCATGGTGTTTAGTTTGCTTTAGCCCCCCGCTTGATCCGCTATTGAAACGGCGGGTCTTTTTTATGCTACGGCGTGTAGGTCAGGTGGATCTCAACGTCATTCCACACCCTGGTTTCCGTGGGATACGGAGGGCGACCTCCCTGGGGACTCATCGGACGTTGGGTTGCACGATCCGCTTCTAACCGGCCAGGGGGGAGTCGATGTAGGAAGCGATACGAAGGAGAGGGTCGCCCAGTTGATAGAATTTCTGTTGGTGAAATTCAGCGGCAAATAGATCGGTTTTGGTCGTGTTGTTTGTGGGTTTCATCCGGCATACCTCATGAAATTCAATTTACCAGATATGGCAGAAATGGGAATATTTTTCGATGTTCCTAATAGTAAATTTCCCTGAAAACACCAGAGATATTTAGCGAGTAAAGTAAATGAGAATAAAAAAACACATCCCATGACCGGATTCATAGAAACGGCCATGATGCTGATCATGGAAAGGCGTGACCGCAATACAAAAATACATTGCGAAAGAGTAAAGCGCTTATCCACCCGTATCGGAATCATCATGAATCTTGAAAAGACAGAGGTCTATGTTTTGCAAGCCGCAGCAGCCCTCCATGATTTGGGAAAGGTGGTCATTCCTGATTCAATCCTCTTCAAACCTTCCAGGCTGGACCGCTCTGAGTGGAAGATAATGCGCACGCATGCGACCAGCGGTGCAGAAATGGTGGAGGTTTCAGAAATAGAGCGAGCGGAAAGCATCGCTAAAATTATCAGGCATCACCATGAACACCTGGATGGTAGCGGATATCCAGATGGACTAAGAGGAAAAAATATACCATTGCTATCAAGGATTATATCTGTGGCAGATAGTTATGATGCCATATCGATGCATCGACATTATAGCGGTGCCACACCACATGACAGGGCGCTGGAAATCATGCGTAGCGAAAGAGGGACAAAGCTGGATCCAGATGTGTTCGATCTGTTTGAAGATATCGTTAGCTCAGACAGTCTCTCAATAGATGAGATATAATATGAAACCGCAGCATCTATACTTTATCCATACGCGGTGTGTATAGATAATGGCGTCGCCAATGAAATTAAAACCGCTCCCGGAGCCTTCGAGTGAGTACCTAAAGCATGGAAACCACCAGCACACTGCCTAATTTTCTCGGTCTGCAGGATTTGGACTTTTCATTCATCGACCGCTACCGGGTTCTCCTTGAGGCGGAAACGGCGGCACTCGCACTTGATTTCTACGACTACCTGCTCTCACACCCCGTCACCGCCGCCGTCTTCCGGGATTTTTCCCGTGCGCGTCTGGATGGCTTGATCCAGAAACAGGCGGAGCACATCAGCGGACTTCTGACCAGCCACCTGAATAAACCCTGGCGGGAATCCATGCGCAAACTTGGGGCACTGCACCACCGCCTGGGTATTGAACCTTCCTGGGTCGCCGGCGCCTATATCCTCTATTGGCGCCATTGGCAGAAAGTGCTCCAGGAACAGGTACCAGAGATCGACCGGGATGCGCTGCGAGACGCCCTCTTCCGCCTCCTGATCGGCGACCTCATGGTTCAACTCGATGGCTATGCCCGCGCCTCCCGAGAAACCGATGCCGATAGATTGGCCCTCTTCGACGTCCTATTGGGCGTGCTTGCCGTTCCCCAGGGGGCGGAGTCCCCACGCCCGGAGAAATTGCTCCAGCAGATTTGCGAAGACCTGCCGCGCAAAAGCGCCAATGTGCCTATGGCGGGCTATGTCGTGAACAACAATCAAGGGGAGGACTTGACTCTGGAATGCATGGCCGGCCTCCCGCTGCCCACGCTGCAGATACCGAAGACCACCGAGGATCCCTGCTGGGCAGCGCTGGAAAGCGGACGGACGATCATCCAGTCCGTAGAAGATCCGTACGCTCCGGAATGGGTCAAATGCTTGCATCACCGGGTCAAGGAAATTGGCATGTTCCCCTTTGGAGCGGAGGATCTGCGCGGAGCAGTCCTTATCGGAGCACACGAAAAGGGATACTTTCGCCGGGTCGGGTCAGACTATTTCCATGCGTTTGCCCTTCTAGGCGAAATGGTGCTTCTGCTACGCAACCAATCTCTTCGCGATCCCATGACGAGTTTACCGAATCGCACGCTCTTTCAGGATCGCCTGGAGAACGCGCGGGTTCAGACCCTGAGGAATGACTGCCTTCTGGGCGTGGCCATTCTTGATCTCGACGGATTCAAGCAGGTCAATGACCGGCTCGGACACGCGGCCGGAGACCAGTTACTGCAGGCCGTGGTGCAAAGGCTACAGGAACATCTGCGCGCCGGAGATACGCTCGCGCGGATGGGCGGCGACGAATTTGGGCTGATACTGCCCGGACTGGATAGCGTGAACGATCTCGGGGCGCTTTGTGGCCGCCTTCTCGCCACCATCCGGGAACCGCTGGATATCCGGGGCGAAGCGATCAGCGTCTCTGGCAGTATCGGCGTCACCCTCTATCCGCTGGATGACAGTGATGCCAGCACCTTGGTACAGCACGCCGATATG
>JAJYPA010000071.1 GCA_021795795.1 Pseudomonadota bacterium
CGAACGACTTGTTTACGCCGTTCATGCAACTGCTCCAGGGTTTGAAATCTTGCATCTTCTTTATCCATGCAAATAAAGACAAAACCCGTTAACAAAAGTTCAATCTTCTATGTTCCGGATCAATAGTGATAGTCTTTGTAGTCAACCAGAACGACATCGCCATCTTCAAAAGCGAAGGTTAAACGCCAGTTTCCACTAACGGTTATCGCCCAATGGGGAGACAAATCACCAACCAGGGGGTGAAGTCGCCAGCCTGGTATATTCATGTCCTCTGGGTTCGTCGCCCGATCCAAAATGGCTAATTGGCGTACCAGCTTACTCGCGTGGTCTGGTTTGCCAACTTTTGATTCCGTCTCATAGAATCGCTTTACGCCCTTGTGTTTGAACGACTTGATCATGGGTTTGTTGTGTATCTACGCTATACGACCTGCAAGTTAACCCAATCGCCCAATCTGCGAACCAAGCCTGCTGTGCCGTTTGAAATCGCCTGCGCATTGTGCTGCCATCATTTCGCCGGTCAGCGTGCAATTTCCGCACTGACTTCCTCAGACGGCGCGGTTCACTATGGGCATATTCTTCGGTGAATCTTTGGGCATTACCCGACCCACGCTTCACTCAACGCCTCGGCCTGCTTCAGCACCAGTGTCACCGCTTCATCCTGTTTATCGGGCGGATACTTGTACTTGCGCAGAATCCGTTTGACCATCAGCCGCAACCGGGCGCGAACACCCTCGCGCACCGACCAGTCGATCGACACATTCTTGCGCAGGCTTTCCGTCAGCTCGTGGGCGATCTTTTTCAGGGTTTCGTCGTTGAGCTCGCGTACCGCGGACTCGTTATCCGCCAGGGCATCGTAGAACCGGATTTCATCTTCGGTGAGTCCAAGTTTTTCCCCCCGATTCGCCGCTTCTTGAAACTTCTTCGCCATGGCAATCAGTTCTTCGATGACCTGTGCGGTTTCAATGGCACGGTTTTGATAGCGGGCGATGACATGGGTCAGCATCTCGGAGAATTTGCGATCCTGAACCACATTGCCCGCAAAACGGGACTTGATCTCACCCTCAAGAAGTCTCTCCAAGAGTTCGACCGCAAGGTTTTTCTCTGGCAAGTTCTGGATTTCGGCGAGGAACACCTCATCGAGAATGCCGATGTTGGGTTTATCCAGCCCAACGGCGGCAAACACATCGACCACTTCACCGGAGACCACCGCCGAGTCGATAATCTGCCGAATAGCCAGGTCGCGTTCGGCATCACTGCGTTTTTTGTCGGTGATTTCCCGCTTGGTCAGGATGACGCGCACAGCCTGCATGAACGCCACTTCCTCACGCAGAGCCTGTGCTTCATCCAGCGTACCGCATAGAGAGAATGCCTTGGTCATGGCCAGTGATGCGTCAGCAAATCGTTTCTTGCCATCGTTGAGGCCAAGGATATGGTTGGCAGCACCGGCTAGGCGTTTGTGGCTGGCCGTCAGAAAATCACTGTAGTCGTACCCGTGCAGCATGCCCCGGAGCACATCGAGCTTTTCTTCCAGAACCGAGTACGCCTCATGCACATCAACCGTTGGCCGCCCGCGACCATGACTGTTGGTGTATTCCTTGAGCGCACTCTTGAGTTCATTGCCGATACCGATGTAATCGACCACAAGGCCGCCCTGTTTGTCTTTGAAAACCCGATTGACTCGTGCAATGGCCTGCATTAGGTTGTGGCCTTTCATGGGTTTGTCGACATACAGGGTATGCACGCAAGGCGCATCAAAGCCGGTCAGCCACATATCGCGCACGATGACCATCCGCAGCGGGTCGCTGGCATCCTTAAACCGTTTTTCGAGCCGCTTCTTGGTCTGATTGCTATAAATATGCGGACGCAGCAAGGCCTTGTCACTCGCCGAGCCGGTCATGACGATCTTGACCGCGCCCTGTTCGGGATCATCGCTGTGCCATTCGGGGCGAAGCGTGATGATCTCGTGATACAGGTGCACGCAGATGTCGCGACTCATGGCGACCACCATCGCCTTGCCGCTTTGCGATTGATTCCGTTCCTCGAAGTGTTTGACGAGATCAGCCGCCACACTGGCGATACGAGGCGTTGCCCCGACCACCTTTTCCAATGCCGCCCAGCGGCTCTTCAAGCGCGCCTGCTGGCTTTCTTCTTCGTCTTCGGCCAGTTCATCGACTTCTTTGTCAATGCTCGGCAGGTCGGCATCCTTGAGCCCTAGCTTTGCCAACCGGGATTCAAAATAGATCGGCACAGTGGCGCCGTCTTCCTGCGCCTGCTGCATGTCGTAAATGCTGATGTATTCCCCGAACACCGAACGGGTATCCCGATCCTCACTGGAAACCGGTGTGCCGGTGAACGCTACGAATGTCGCGTTGGGCAAGGCATCGCGTAGATGCTGGGCGTAACCGACCTGATAACGCATCGGCGGTTCGGCAACCATCGATTGATTCAAGTCGTCATCATTCGCGCTATAGGCATGGGTCGGTTTGCTGGACAGCTTGACCGGTTTCAACCTGGCCTCAAAACCGTACTGGGTACGATGGGCTTCATCGGCGATCACGACAATATTGTGCCGCGCGGATAAGGTCGGGAATGTGTCCTCGTCCTCGCCCGGCATGAACTTCTGGATGGTCGTGAAGATAATTCCGCCGGAGGGGCGGTTGGCGAGCTTCTCGCGCAGGTCTTTACGGTTGCCGATCTGGATCGGCTGTTCCCGTAGCAAGTCCTGCGATAGCGAGAATACGCCGAATAGCTGACCATCGAGATCATTGCGGTCGGTAATCACCACGATGGTCGGGTTCTGCATCGAGGGTTCCTGCATCACCCGCGCGGCAAAGCAGGTCATGGTGATGCTCTTGCCTGAACCTTGCGTATGCCAGACCACGCCGCCCTTGTGTGAGCCATCCGGTCGTGAGGCGATCACCACCTGTTCGATGGCCGAACGCACTGCATGGAACTGGTGGTAACCGGCGATCTTCTTGACCAGATGGCCGTCATCCTCGAACAGCACAAAAAAGCGCAGGTAATCGAGAAACAGGGTGGGTGTCAGCAAGCCACGAACAAGGGTTTCCAGTTCATTGAACTGCCCCAGCGGATCAAGGCCCTTGCCATCAATCGTGCGCCAGTGCATGAACCGTTCCGCATTGGCAGACAGCGAACCAAAGCGCGCCTGGCTGCCATCGGAGATGACCAGCACTTCGTTGTACTGGAACACATCCGGGATTTGCGCTTTGTAGGTTTCGATCTGATCAAAGGCTTTCCAGATCGTGGCGTTCTCATCCGCCGGGTTTTTCAGCTCAACGAGCACCAGCGGCAGGCCATTGATGAACAGGATGATGTCCGGGCGGCGGGTGTGATTCGGCCCCTGAATGCTGAACTGGTTGATCGCCAGCCACTCGTTATTTGCGGGCGTTGTCCAGTCAATCAGGCGCACAAAGTCGCCGATGGTCTCGCCCTCGCGTTGATACTGAACAGGAACACCGGTCACCAGCAGCTTATGGAAATAACGGTTGGCGGAAAGCAGCGCCGGAATACCCAGATCCAGCACCTGTTGCAGCGCATCTTGGCGGGCAACCAGCGGAATGTTTGGGTTCAAACGATCAATGGCAGAACGAAGACGCTCAACAAGGACAACCTGCCGGTAGTCTGCCCGTTCGGGATTCATGCCATCCTGCGCAATATCGGGGCCATGGATAAACTGATAGCCGACATCGGCCAGCCACGACAATGCTTCCTGCTCAAGCTGGTCTTCGGTCATCGGTCGCTACTCGGATCGTATCAGCATGGGGGCGCTTCCATGGCGATAGGTTATAAGTTTCTTGCATAGTCAAGCCCATCAACAATATCCCGCTGCGCTGATGTGTATAGAAAAGCCCGTTTTCCTATACATGTCGGGTGCGATCTGTATAGATCGGTCGGGTTTTCGGCAACCATCATCTCAACCAGTCTTTTCGATTGATATTGAGCCATTCGCGCATTTGCTTCATCAACAATCGGGCTTGCTCGAACGCTTCGTTGGCCATGGATGCGCTGACGGTATCGCCTGAATAATCGATTACATTTCGTTGCTTTCGCAGCCCATCGAGCAGAATCATCGTGTCTCGATCCACGCCGATGGTCTTCGGCAAGGACTGGATCATCGTTTGGTGGTGACCGGGTCTGTTGGTCGGCGTGCGGTAACCATTAGCCAGCAATGCGGCGTTAGCGATCTGCATCACCGCCTTGTAAGCCATATCGAAGCGACCCTCGTTGCTCAAGTCGAGCAAGGAAGCATCCGAGAGGCTGCGGTTGGCTGCTTCCAGCAATCGCTCGACTCCCGTGCGATCCGGTTCAACCGCTTCAAGCTGTGTGCCAATCAGGTTATCGAGTGTCATGGCTGTGCGACCTCCTTATCATGCAGATCAGATTCCCGCCCCATGATAAACAGCATGGGTTTGCTCTGGATGTCGCGAATGAATGTACCGTTCTCTGCCACCAAATTGCGCCATTCCTTTCTGGAGTAAACCTTGGGGTTCAATTCGCGACCCAAACGCTCCTGAAGTGGATACAGGGCGGAGACAACGGCCTTGAACGAGATGTCACCGATCACCATCAGGTCGATGTCGCTTTCGGATCGTGCTTTACCGCTGGCTACCGAGCCAAACACGAATGCCACCTCGATTTGATCGGCGAGTGGCAGCAAGGCTTCAGCCAGCACATCGGTCAGGCCGCTGGTTTTGCGCAGGATGCTCGCCAACTCATCAAAGATCGGGCAATCACGATTCGCAGCGTAATGTGCTTGGTTACCGACTTTCTGCACGGTCAACACGCCCGCCTTGACGAGTTTGGAGAGTTCACGAGTCAAGGTACCTGCCGAGGTGCCGGTCAAGCGGGCGATCTCGCGCAGGTAATAACGCTGATCCGGATGGAGCAACAACAAGCCCAGCACCCGGCGGCGATACTCTGGAAATAGAATGGCGTTCAGTGACATCAATGATCCGCTTGTTGTCTTTAGTACAACGATTGTTGCTCAAAAAGCAACTTCGAATCAACTCCCCGTCGGACTAGTGGTTCAACCTGCCGTCCTGGCAGTTCTGATAATCAGAGACGCGCAATGCATCTACATTTTTAAGAATCGCTGCATCAAGGCAGGAATTGAGGGGATATGGCCTCACGACATGCTCCGGTCATTCGCGACGCGCCTGCTGGAATCGGTCGACCCGTTGACGGTACAGGCAATTGCGGGGCACTCCTTGATGCAGACGACAGCCAGATATGACCGTCGTGGCTAAAGGCGTAAAAAGGCTACTGCTTCAGGTTTCAGAAGATCGAAATAGTGGGTAATTAAAAAAAACTAAAGCAATATAAATCATTAACTTATATTATTTGCCACAGTTGCAAAACTTGACTCTAATGCTATATGGCTTGCCCTTTTCTTGGGATCAATTAGGGGTAAGCGGGCAAGATCGAAGCCGATAAGGGACTCGTGCTCCAGGTCGTAGGGCAGGACCCATAGCCTTAGCGAACCAGAAAACTCAAATGGATGCAGTGGGTTAGTAAAAGACGCGGTTCGGGGGTAGATCAAAATCAGATCGCCTTGCCCAGCAAGATACTTTTGCCCATAGGTATGCATCTGATAGAAGTCGCTTTGGCTTAGTCCATATTTGTTGGCACGATCTGAATCATCGATCCGCTTCCACTTCGTATCCAGCACCCACCGTGCCCCCTCGAAGTGCATCAAGATGTCGGGTTTGAGTTGGAATATTGGGCGCCCATCGTGTTCGCATAGGTACTTACTTGCAGCCTGTTCGGTTAAACGGGCGTTGGGTAAAAGCTTCTCGCGTAGAGATTGGGTCACATATTTCTCAAAAAGCTTTTCCATTGGAAAAAGCAAGCTGATTCCATGCAAGTTGCCCGTGACTGCGGTGGGCATTTGTTGGTTCAAGATCAATTCGCACCAAGGTTTTGCAGATTGGTAGTGAGCCATCAGCCGATCATGACGCCACATCCTGAAGTCCTGTCCAATGCTTTTGCTTGCAGGTACATCGACCATCAGTGCGCGCAGTTCATGTGCCAGTCGCCAACTGCTGGGTTCTTTGGTTGCCTTGCAAATCCACTCAAGCGCGAGCTTAAGGAGGCGGTTCTCGGGGCGATCTGCCGTGAAGATATCGTGTCGGATTTGGAAAATATGCTGTTTCCCAGGAGGTTGTCTCATCTGTCCTACGACGTTTAATTGCCCGCGAAGAAAACGTTGTTCCTCTTCAACGCGCTGGTAGTCGAATCGCACACCGCGTTTGATTAGGTGATCCAACGCATAGAGGAATTGCTGCATCACCCATTCGGTCAGAGGCATATTGAACAACTGCAAGTCCGCTGTTCCTACCTCTCGGACAGGTAAATCCAGTGATCTTGAGATCATGCGCGTCAGCAATTTTCTGCTGCGAATAACGCAATCATCTTGTTCAAAGTTCTTGGGGAGGATCTCGAGTCGGGTACCGCACGGGGTTTCAATAACCCCAACGTAGTTATCAACTCTTAACCACCGTCGGCCCTCAAGATGGATGAGTGCAGCCCCACCTTTGCTAAATGATGAGTTCAGTTCGCATAACCAATCAAAGGCCGACGCTGAGACTTGCGCGCGATCAAGCGTTGATTTGACAGAATCTGTCGTCAGCCGGGCATGCTCACGAACGGTAACTTCCTGGTTCACGTTTAATTGGGGTCCGAGACAGTCTGTAATTCGAAATCATCACCATCCTCGTTTGAGGTGGGCGTGATGCGAGGTTCCGTCAGTTGATGATTAATGATGCCCTTGTATGCTCCGATTTGATGAAATGCTTCTTCATTGATAGACCATGGAAGATGGTGCGCCGAGACACTAACACCATCACCAAACAATACTTCGATACCCGGGCTAATTTGACGCACGAAGCTGTAAGCAGATGGTTTTCGGTGGTCATTCAGTACCCACTGAATGCGCTCCCAGTCTTCGAAGAAATACTCTTGGAGCAAAGGAATAATCTGTTGGCGAAAGACAAATGTGAGCTTTTCAAGCGTAGGTTCGTCGATCAGCGGTATGAAGTAGGCATGGCCAAGGCAATGATCCCGATCCAGTAGCACCTCAATTCGGTCATTCATTGACCTCAGCATCTGGCCGATCTGGAGACCCTCAACTTCAACTGAATCCAAGAGTTCGGGGCGGGGTGGCATTTCTTTGAAAACAAAACGTCGTCTGAGCGCAATATCCAGCCCTGACAGAGAACGGTCGGCAGTATTCATCGTGCCGACGAGGTAAACGTTGCTTGGAACGCTGAAAGCATCCTTAGAATAGGGAAGTACCGCTTCAAGAGCATCAGAGGCACCCTTACGTTTCGTGGGCTCAATCAGAGTAATTAGCTCGCCAAAAATTCGAGAAATATTTCCTCGGTTGATTTCATCGATGATTAGAACTCGCGTGTTGCTAACCTCTGTGTATCTATCTGAATTAGATTCGAAATGTTGTCCAATCAGCCGCTCAATTAGAGGTGGCAAAATATTGTTGTACCCATTAACTAGAAAGCGTTCTAGATCCGTCTCTGGAAGCTTTTCGAAGACCTTTTTGTCGCTGATGTCTTGGATCGATATGTCCCCCTTACGCACATGCTCCGCCAGAGTGGTCAGAATGCTCATTGCTAGTGGCAAGGTTTTACCGTTGGGCTTTTTAAGTACCAGCAATTCGGACGAAACACGCTCAATCTTGTAGCCTGAACCGAAAGTCTGACCTATGGTGAAAGCTTGCGCAGTGCCAGATGGTTTCGTATTGAGGCTAGAAGCATTTAATAGGGCACTAAGCTTACTCATATTTAAAACTGAACCTGGACGGAGTTCATAGAGAGTCATTTGGCTGAACCGATTGTTTAATAATTCACCGTACGGGAGTGAGGGCTCATATATACGTAACCATTTGACATTTCTTTTCTGTGCATATCCATATGAAAGCTCGGATTGAGGCTCAAAGATGTAATCCCCTGTGATCTCGCCTATGGCCCTAAATTTGAAGTTGCCATCAGAAACAACAACAAGATCCCCAGTTTTCATTCGTGTCACGAACGTGGTCACGCTTGTGACGGCATAGTCTCCGTTGGCAACGTCTGAACCTGCCTTTTGGAATCGCTCCTCAATATCCTTTCGGTTGGTGCATCCGCTGAAATCAATGGTGTCCCCATACCCAAGCATGATGTAAGCGCCTGTGATGCATTCATCGTAAATGCTGGCGTCATCTCCTTGGGTGTTACCTAATGACATTTTCCAGATTCGTCGGCCGCTTAGGTCGAGTGGTGCTTCTTCCTTGTGAGTAATTTTTACTGCCGCGGCTTCACAAAGGTTCTTGAAGATTCCATCGACAATTTCATAACGAATTTGACCACTATTTTCGTCATTTGATGCACGCAGTCCCTCGATGAAGTCTTCGTAGCTAAAGCTCTGATGAAAAGTCACAAAGCTAATATGGCCGGTAGCGGCTAGCTCGTCATATCGGTTCTTCAGGCTGGCACGGTTATGCACGTTTTCAGCAAGAAATTTAGGGTCCAGAATTCGCAGTGCTTCATCAATGGTCGCAAAAGTTTTTCCTGTTCCGGGAGGGCCATACAAGATTTGATTTAATGGGGTACTACTATCACCGATGTCAGATGCAGATTGAGATATTTGCTCTGGTTCGGCGACTTCTGAATAATCGTTAGGTTTGAAACTGCTACCAGGAATTGTTTGGTTGTCAATTTGCATTTTGTTTTTCACTTTGGAAAACCACTGGTCTATCGAATGAAGATCGTTGTTTTCAGATGAGTTTATAACCAATGGAAGATCATTATCAAAATATGATTGATTTAAACGTCGAGTGTTCGCACCAAGTGTTACCCAGTCTTTTCCTCTGCTTAGTATGAAAAAGGCCACTCCTTTGGGGGCGCCATTTTTTCGCTCTCCTATCCTTATTTCAGTGAAGTCATTTTTCCCCCGAATGACATAATGGTCTGCGCTAGGGAAATGTTTATTAGCAGACTCAATGGCATGCCATAACCATTTTGTGCTATCGCCCTCCAACTTAGAGATGAAGTTCTTAACCTCAGGGGTATTGTATCCGTCAGGTATTTTGTCCATAAGTACTCATATTTGGTTGTTGATACTTGATTTACGATTTTACTGTGAATGAAGAGTATGACCCGGGCTAATTAGTACGATGCTTGGATCGAACCATTTGGCACTTTCGCCACCGGGCGATTTGAAAGAATAGCGAGAGATCTTTGATCCGGTGAAAGTCGCCGGGTGATGTGTCTTGAATGCCCTGCCGAGGAAGCCTCTTATGATCTCAACGATCCCATGACCGCAGCAATGAGTCGTAATGCAGTCAAAATTCGGCTTGACTGCCGTATCACTGGGAACTAGGGTTACCTCAATATGACCGGCGCCTCTGCACTTTGTGTACGCGTCGGTTTTCATTTCTGCGGCCACAACGCCCACGCCGTCCATTGATAGATGAGCCACATCCACCCGAATAGCCATTTCTATGCGCTCCAGTGCATCCAAGGCCAGCAGGCGGAGTTTTTTGTCGAAAACATAAAGCCGCACAACATCTTCGAAGCGGCTGCCGGGTTCGAATGTGTCGGCACGCACTGGTTTTTCCAGAGTGTTTGATGCTGCCTTGTCCATTCCTCGCAGAGGGTACCGGTAGCCACTCAGCCGGTAGTAGCCAATCCGCTCCAAATAATCCAGTGCGGCGGCTTTGTTCTCCACCACCAGGCCACGATCACGCAAACGCTGCAACTGGTCGGCAAATGACAGCCAAGGCTTGAACGATTTCACGCCGTGGTTTCCTCAATGCCATTCTGGCATTCGGGCAACCGCAGCTTGCCGGAGATTAGGCGTGGTAGCAGGGTGTCGCGAAGTTGTGCCAAGCTGCGCATTTGCGTCATATGGGATCGCTTAATCATTGCAGTAAGGGTAGCAGCGAACTCACTGAGTAACTCAGCGGGCGGTAGGGCAACCAGCTCATTTTCAAGAAAATGTTTGGTTTGAAAATTCGAGATACCTGTGCTTTGATTTTGGTATTCCCATGTCTTTCCCTGACTGTAGATATAAGTTAGGTGTTGAGCGAGCAACACCCCTACATTCTCAGATTGAGGGCGTAACAACCGACAAAAGCTCGCAGGCTCGACTGGACAATCGAATTGCTCCAGCATCTGATCAGAGAGGTACAGGGAGCGACCAGTTGGCTGGTCTTTGCTTCCCCCTGAAATCTCAAGAATTATATCCCCATGCTTAACTTCACGGCTGAGAAGCTTCCTCTGCGTGGTAAAACGGATTGGTACACGGCTTTCCGCGCCACTTTGTAGATCGGGAATATCAGTGCCACGAATGATTGCTACCTTGGTGTTGTTCTTTTCATCAGGAACTTCACTACCCCAGTCGCCGCCGATTGTGTCTGTCAGTAGATTCCCATAGGGTACCCACGCCCACCCCCTCGGAATCAAACCCAGCTCCGACTCCTCGAACCCATCGGGGAACAGTGTGGCCGTCGCTTCATCCATGCCCTCTGGCAGTCGGCCCTCGGCTTTGGCATGAACGGGGTCGAAATCAACGAACCATGACTTGAAGATGGCCTGCGCGATGGCTTCCAGCGTGGCATTGGTTTCGCGCAGGAGGGCGATGCAGTCGTCGAGAGCACCAAGAAGCGCGGAAATTTCAGTTTGTGTAGTCAGTGGTGGTAGTTTCATCTTGAATTTGAAACAGTCACCAACTCGAATATGACTTACTACGGAGCCAGACCCCTCGTGACTTCTAAACTGCTCTTGAAGTGCCGGAGAAAGAAAAGCATAGAGCAGGAAACGTGGTAACAACATTGCTGGATTCGCACGATATTGCATAACACGCTGACCAAGAAAAAGTCCATGCGGTTTATCTACAAGGCCCACCTCACCAATTGGTGCTTCTCGTGTAAGCAAAACATCACCATGTTCAAGAGAAGCTCTACGGGTCCATTTTTCGTAAGTCAGCTTATCTACGAAGCGGCAACTGCTCAAATCAATCCGGCCATTGCGAATATTCGTGGTACGAACCATTCGATAGGGAGTTGGCTGCTCCACTATCGGAGCTGTTTTGTTTACACAGTCGACTATCAGCTCGCAGACTTGATCAATAACTACGGTTGGCCACTCAGAACTCATACCCAAGCCCCCCAAGCTTTTGCCGGATCAGCGCATCCAGTTCTGCGCCTTTGGCCATTTGTTCGCCGAGCTTTTCGGTGAGTGTCTGCATTTTCACGGCAAAGGCTTCATCATCGTCTTCGACCGCTTCGGCACCGACATATCGACCCGGCGTCAGTACATGGCCGTGTTCGGCGATCTCCTTGAGGGTGACGCTGCGGCAGAAGCCGGGGATGTCGGTGTAGTCATTCACCACGCCGCCTTTGTCCAGCGGCTCGCCCCGCCAGTCGGCGACGGTTTGGGCAATGCGCTCGATCTCTTCCTCGGTCAACTGAATCTGAACCCGGCTGACATTCGTTCCGAGCTTGCGGGCATCAATAAACAGCACTTCACCCTTGCGTTGCTGCTTGCCCTTGGTGAGAAACCACAGGCAGGCGGGAATCTGGGTATTGAAGAACAACTGACCGGGCAGGGCGACCATGACTTCCACCACATCGGCCTCAACCATCGCGGCGCGTATCTCGCCCTCGCCACTCTGGGATGAGCTCATCGAACCGTTCGCCAGCACGATGCCCGCGCGTCCGCCCGATTTGAGGTGGTAGAGCATGTGTTGCAGCCAGGCATAGTTGGCGTTGCCCTGCGGCGGCGTGCCGTACACCCAGCGCGGGTCGCCCTCCAGACTTCCATGCCACCAGTCGCTGATGTTGAACGGCGGGTTCGCCATCACAAAATCCGCCCGCAGATCGGGATGCTGATCACGGGTGAACGAATCGGCCGGTTCACGCCCGAGGTTGAACTCGATGCCGCGAATAGCAAGGTTCATGGCAGCCAGTCGCCAAGTGGTCGGGTTGGATTCCTGCCCATAGATCGACACATCGTTGATTTTGCCACCGTGCGCTTCGATGAATTTCTCCGATTGCACGAACATGCCGCCCGATCCGCAGCACGGGTCATACACCTTGCCTTGATGTGGGTTCAGTACGCCAACCAGTGTCTGCACGATGGATGCTGGCGTATAGAACTGCCCACCGCGCTTGCCCTCGGCCGAGGCGAACATGCCGAGGAAGTATTCATACACCTGACCGAGAATGTCTTTAGCTTGCGCCGCATCGGCACCAAAGCCGATGGTCGAGACGAGATCAACCAATTCGCCGAGCTTGCCGTCCGGCAGCGATGCGCGGCCATACCGCTTATCCAGAATCCCCTTGAGTTTGGGGTTTTCCACTTCAAGGGCCGTGAGGGCCGCATCAATCTGCTTGCCGATGTCCGGTTGCTTCGCTGCCGCCCGGATCACTTCCCAGCGGGCGCTTTCCGGCACCCAGAATGCATTGACGGCACGGAAGTAATCCCGATCTTCCAGTTCGGCTTCAATCGTCTCAAGATCAGGCGTTTCGCCGAGGAAATACTCATCGTCAGGGTCGGCAAAGCGCCGGGCGAGTTCATCCCGCCGCGCGGTGAATGTATCGGAGACGAACTTGACGAAAATCAACCCGAGCACCAGATGCTTGTATTCCGCCGCATCCATGTTGGAGCGGAGCTTGTCGGCTGTTGCCCAAAGGGTTTTTTTGATGTCGTTGATCATGGGAGCGGTATCTTCCTGAATGAGGCCGTGGTGTTGGCGCAATCTGCAGTTTGCAGTATGCCAAAACCAATAACGCAGCTTTGTATCACACGGGGGGCGACATGAAGCCAGCCTATGAGATTGAGCCTAGGAGATCGGGGAGCGGCGCGAAGAAATCCGCAATCAAAGCGAATAATACCGAGATATGAGCGCCACACAACCGCAACCAAGATGAAGCATGGGTGCGGCATAGAGGCGCTACTTCCTCGGATGTTGCGGTGCCGTCGCCAGGCAAGCAGCGCGAGAAGAGGGATTTCCTCGCGGAATGCGCATAGCTAGGAATGCCCTGCGACTGGTCTAGCCTGCGGGGGCAGCATACTGTTTTATCTCTTTGCCGTTGTGTTGATAGCCGCGCGAGTGAGTTAGAAGTGGCGAAATAGCCTAAGCGGACATTGCTGCAAGCATCAAAATCAAGGTGTCAATTAACCAGAAATGGAGCGAATAGAAAAAATCTATCGAAAAAAATCCGATTCTAATTTTTCAAACCCCCTAATAGCTCACAGGACGAACTTTTAGGGGGTTTTATGCGTCGGGTTTTCACGGTTTCAGCTTCATTGGCGAGGATTCGGTTGGACTCATCACCACGCACAGTCAGCACGGTGGATAGCGTATTCAGCAGACTCATGCGTTCTGTGTCGACCGTTATTGGCTGCGCGGGCTATCCACAAACCAAAACGCGTGGGTTGCTGGTCTACGGATGGTCTGTTCTACGCTTCGAGGTGGGTGAGTTCAGACAAGACTTGGATCGCTGCGTTGCAACGATGGTGCAGTGCATCCGAAGCATCGAAAGCCGGAGCTAGTGAATTATTATGAACACGACTTTTCTGCTCATGGCTGAATACAACACTGCCGACATTCCTTTGGAATTAGTGGCCAAAAAATACCTCGGCATGGACGAACGCACGGCCAAAATGCGTGCGACACGCGGCGAACTGCCATTCCCGGCTTATCGCGCGAGCGGGCAAAAAAGTCCTTGGCTTGTTCGCGCAACCGATCTGGCGTTTTACCTCGATGCTGCCAGAGCGCGGGCTGCGCAAGACTGGCAAAGACGACAGAATGCAGTCGTGTAAAAAAATTTTTCAACCCCGACCTAAAGCAAATGACCATGCTCCACTCAAAAAAAGACCTGATCGCTCGTATCGAAGATTTTAATGACACCTCGTTTCTTGCGGAGAAACTCTATGAGATTTCGCACGATTGCAGTATCGAGGACATGCCGACAGAAGCGAAGTATTACCTGATGGAAGCCGTTACAAACCTCAATGGACTGTACGATTTATGCAGGCAGCTTGCCCATCATTTGAATGTTGAAGCATTCAATGCTCAGAAAGAAAAAGGCGATGGTGAGGCAGACTGCGAATAAGGCTCTGCTTCTTGATTGGGCGTTCACGGTTCAAATTCCACTCGCGCCGGTTTCCTCGGCCGGGTATTCACATATACCTGCAACGACGACCACGACTCATGCAAGCTTACCTGCTGAATTTGCGGAATACTCAAGCCGTCCTCCGCCAGACGTGAACAACCCTCATGCCGCAAGTCATGAAAATGCAAATCCTCAATCCCGCATAATTTCAGATGATTGCCCCAATAAGTGCCGATTGTTTTTGCATTAAATGGCAACAGCCGGTCGTCCTTTCGCGGCACCTGCGCCAAAATGGCGTCAATCACCTTAAGCAACCGATCGGTCACACGCATCTCCAGATGATTCCCACTCGAGCCGCCCGGGTTCTTCACATCCCGCACGAGCCAGATCATGTGTTCGCGGTCAAAATCCGCCAAGCGTAAGCTGAAAATCTCCGACATCCGCCGGCACGAATAAATCGCAAACCACATAATCAAATACATCGGTGCGCTCGATGCTCGGCCAGACAAACGCGGGGCGCAAAACCAATCGCGCAACTGTAAAAGCTCCGCATCCGAAGGCCGCCGCGACCGCCGTCGACTTGAACCTGTCAACCGCTCTGCCCGGCACAACTCCGCCGCATCATCAATCACCGACCGATCCAGCGGCAAACCCAACGCCGTGCGCGCGTAGCGAAACACGACCCGCAGCCAAATTAAATCATTCGCCACCGTTGAAGGCCCCGCACCAGCCAACCGCCGCGCCTGCACATGCGCCACCAACTGCTGCCGCGATAAAGCCAGAGCAGGTACCTCAGCAATCGCCATGCTCGCCAGCATCCTAAGATGCGCCGCTTTCGTGCGTCCCAACGGCTCAACTCCGGCACGATCAGTCAAGTACTGCTCAATCAAATAACGAATAGACACACCACCACTTCCGGGACGCGCAGCGATGGCCGGATTGTGCTTAATCTCATCCTCTCGCTCATCCGCCCACGTAACAGCTATAGCCCGCTTGTTAAATGTTTGCGATTCGGAATAAACCCGGCCATCCACACGCAATCGAATTTGTGCCGTGTAAACCGTTGAGCCGTCCTTCTTCTTGCGCTGTACAATCGTTGCCATGTTGCCCCTTGCTAAAATTGCTAAAAGAGGATGTGTTTTAGCAATTTTTTAGCAATCGAACAACGAAAATGATTGAAAATATCTCAGAATAGCGCGGAATATGTACAAAGAATCGGAACAAAAAAACAGCGCAAACCCGCATAAAGCCTTGCTAAGCGGCGATATTGCAAGCCCTTGGCGCTTCTGTATTGCGCCGATGCTCGATCGGACCGATCGTCACTACCGGTATCTTGCACGGTTGATGACGCGTCACGCACGGCTTTATACCGAGATGGTGACAACGGGCGCTTTGTTGCATGGTGATGTATCCCGTCATCTGCAATTCAACGAGTCCGAGCACCCGGTTGCTTTGCAGATTGGTGGCAGTAACCCGGCCGATCTGGCGGCTTGTGCCATTTTGGGTGTCGAATACGGTTATGACGAAATCAACCTGAATGTGGGCTGCCCCAGTGATCGGGTGCAGAATGGTTCGTTCGGCGCCTGTTTGATGGCGACTCCTGAGATAGTCGCCGAGGGTGTGCGGTCCATGCGGGAGGCTGTCGATGTACCTGTGACCGTGAAAACGCGAGTCGGTATTGACCGAAGCGACAGTTTTGAGGCGTTCTCAAGGTTTATCGACATTGTGGCGGAGCAGGGTGGTTGTGAGGTATTCATCATTCATGCCCGTAAAGCTTGGCTCGATGGGCTTTCTCCCAAAGAAAACCGGGAAATCCCGCCGCTGCGTCGGGATTTTGTCTATCGCATACAGGATGAGTATCCCGAGTTGACCTTCGTTTTGAACGGGAAACTCGAAACTCTGCCCGAAATGCAGACAGAGCTGGCGCAGGTGCCCGGTGGCATCATGGTCGGACGTGCCGCCTATGAACACATCGACTGGCTGCGGTTTGTCGATCAAACGTTATTCGATGCCGAAGCCATCGTTCCCGCTCGTTCAGTGGTGGTGCAAGCCTACAGGGCATATATGGTCGAGGCGCTTGAATTGGGTACGCCAATGCCGCCGTTACTCAAGCCGTTGCTGACCTTGTTCAATGGCTTGCCGGGTGCTCGCGCATTTCGTCGGTATGTGTCCGAGCAAGGCCCGAAGCGCAAAACCGATATCCACGTGCTGGATGAAGCCTTGGTTTTGATTTCCGACCAAGATGCCGCTGACAGCGCAGAGCTTGAATGGCGTCGCTCCAGCCCCTATATCCCCGCAGACAAACAAGTCGGTTGAAATACCGCTAACCACTTGAGATTATCAGGAAATCAATCCGGTTTTCTGCTATCTTTCGCACCCTTTTCAAGGTATTGGAGTTCTGCGTGAGCACAACCAGTTACGACGTTTTAGCCCAAAACGAGGCGCCCAACGTGCCCGTTTCAACCCCGTCCATGTCCGGCCGCAAACTGCACATCAAGACGTGGGGCTGCCAGATGAACGAGTACGATTCATCGAAGATGGCGGATGTGCTGGGCGCCAATTCCGGCTTCATCGCCACCGATGATCCGGCCGAGGCGGATGTCTTGTTGCTCAATACCTGTTCGATCCGCGAAAAGGCACAGGAGAAAGTGTTCTCCCAATTGGGGCAGTGGCGCCCCTTAAAAGAAAAAAATCCAAAATTAATTATCGGCGTCGGCGGTTGCGTTGCCAGTCAGGAAGGAGCTGCCATTCGCACGCGTGCGCCTTATGTTGACATCGTATTCGGCCCACAAACCCTGCACCGCCTGCCTGAAATGGTCGCGGAAGTTGAGGCCAATCGTAAGCCTGTGGTAGACATTTCATTCCCGGAAATCGAGAAATTCGACAATCTGCCCGCGCCGCGCGCCGAAGGCCCCACTGCGTTTGTATCCATTATGGAAGGCTGCTCGAAATACTGTTCGTTCTGCGTTGTTCCCTATACGCGCGGCGAGGAAATTTCACGCCCGTTCGATGACGTGATTGCCGAAGTGGCTGAACTGGCGGAGCAGGGCGTGCGTGAAGTCAATCTCTTGGGCCAGAACGTCAACGCATATCGAGGCGTGATGCACGATGGTCAGATTGCCGATCTCGCCCTGCTGATCGAATACATTGCACGAATCGATTCCATCGGCCGGATTCGCTTTACCACCTCGCATCCGGTCGAGTTTACCGACCGACTGATCGAAGCCTATCGCAATGTACCCAAATTGGCGGCGTTTCTGCACCTGCCGGTACAAGCCGGGTCGGATCGGATTCTGGCTTTGATGAAGCGGGGTCATACCGTCATCGAATACAAGGCGAAGTTGCGCAAGCTCATGGCTGCTCGTCCGGGCATTTCATTGTCGTCGGACTTTATCATCGGTTTTCCTGGCGAAACCGAAGAAGATTTCGAGGCGACCATGAAGCTTGTGACCGATATGCATTTCGATCACTCGTTCAGCTTTATCTACAGCGCGCGCCCAGGAACACCGGCCGCCAGCCTGCCGGATGACCAACCCGAGGCGGTCAAAAAGGCCCGTCTGCATCGTTTGCAGGCGCAAATCACCGCTCAGGAGCAGGCCATTTCTCAAGCTATGCTCGATACGGTTCAGACCATTCTGGTGACCGGGCCATCCAAAAAGGATCCTGACGAACTGGTCGGCAAAACAGAGAACAACCGCAGCGTTATTTTCAAGGCCCGTCCGGAATTGGCCGGACTATTCGTGGACGTGCGTATTGCTGAAGTGAAGCCCAATTCGTTGCGCGCGGATTTTGTTGGCATTAACTCGATGGATTTGGCGCGCGCCGAAGCCCGCAATCTGGTGGCTGCCTGATGGCCGATTCACAAATGACTGATTCAAAACCCGATTCTAGTATGTTGCCGATCGACCAACGTACGGCCCGGCTCGACTTCACCTTGTCCATCAATCCGGAAAGTGGCTTGGACAATGAACGATTGGTCAATCTTGCCGGTTCCTTTGATGCCCACCTGCGCGTGATCGAACGCCGCATGGGCGTGGAAATCAATCATCGCGGGGCGGATTTCTCCGTGATTGGCGAAATAAAGACCACTCAGCAGGTTGAGAAAGCGATTCGTGATTTATACGAACTCTCGGCTTCGGAAATCATCGATCTTGAACGGGTCAATCTGTTCCTACAGGCTGCCGGCTTGCAGGACGATGCGCCCGCAGCCGCGGATGAAATTCAGATTCGAACGCAACGCGGTATCGTCCGTGGCCGGGGCGCACGGCAGATTCGTTATCTGCAATCCATTGCCCATTTCGATCTTAATTTCGGTATCGGCCCGGCGGGTACAGGCAAGACTTATCTCGCGGTAGCCAGCGCCGTTGATGCGCTTGAACGTGGCGCGGTGCAACGCATCGTGTTGGTTCGACCCGCGGTTGAGGCCGGGGAGAAGCTGGGCTTTCTGCCGGGCGATCTGGCGCAGAAAATCGATCCGTACTTGCGACCGATGTACGACGCACTCTATGAAATGCTGGGGTTCGACAAGGTTTCCAAACTGATCGAACGTCAGGTCATCGAAGTGGCGCCTCTGGCGTTCATGCGCGGGCGTACCTTGAACGAATCGTTTGTCATTCTCGACGAGGCGCAGAACACCACCATCGAGCAGATGAAAATGTTCCTGACCCGGATCGGCTTCGGCAGCAAGGCGGTTGTAACGGGTGATGTCACGCAAATCGATTTGCCCCGCGGTATTACCTCCGGCTTGCGGGATGCCATCGACGTGTTGAGTGAAGTGGATCCGGTTGCTTTTACGTTTTTCCAGGCCCGGGATGTGGTGCGCCACCCGTTGGTAATGCGCATCGTCAATGCCTACGAGGCGCGGGAACAGGCCAAATGAGCAATCGGGTCACGGTGATTCGTCAGAAGGTGAGTGCGCTTCGTTGCCCCACTGCTGCTCGTATGCAGCCCTGGGTAGAAGCTGCGTTGGATGCGGCCGATCAACAGGCGCCCGTTGCGCTGACGATCCGTCTGGTCGATGAAGAAGAAGGCTTGATGCTGAATCAACAGTATCGTCATAAAAAATATGCGACAAATGTGCTTTCATTCCCCTATGAAAAGCCAGAGCTTCCCGAAGATATGGCGGATTCAGACGAACCCAACTATCTTGGTGATCTGGTGATTTGCATGCCGGTCGTGCTCAGTGAGGCGGCAACTCAACACAAACTGCCTGCCACTCATACGGCACATCTTGTCGTGCATGGCGTATTGCATCTGTTGGGCTACGATCACGAAACGGATGCCGAAGCTGAGCGGATGGAACAGATCGAGATAAATGCCATACAACAACTCGGATTTGAAAACCCGTATGGCGCGGATTAATCTCGCTACTGAATTTGGTCCTGTAATTTTTAATCGAAGCTTTTTATTTTCAAAGGTACAAAAAAGGTAATGGACGAAGACTCGAGTCCTTCGCGCAGCGACGAACCTAGCTGGTTTGCTCGGCTGCGCCAACAGTGGTGCATCAATCAGATCAAGAGTTGCTCGGATATCATGACCGTGGCCAAGGCAGCCGCAGAAAAGGAAATTATCCCGCACTCCACAGCAAGTCTGATTGATTCAGTACTCGAATTCCATGACTCGCGTGTGCGTGATGTCATGATCCCCCGGGGGCAGATGGATGTCATCAACGTGGGCTCCACTTTGCCGCAAATTCTTGCCGAAATTGCAGAAACCGGGCACTCGCGCTATCCCGTCATTCTTGAAAACCGGGATGAAATCACGGGCATTCTACTGGTAAAGGAGCTGCTGCATTTTTATGCGGGCATGCCTTCTGCCGAGGACATTGCCGGTTTCACCCTCAAAGACCACATTCGCTCCGCCTTGTATGTTCCTGAAAGCAAACGACTCGATGTGCTCCTCGCAGAGTTTCGTTTGACGCGCACCCATATGGCCATCGTGCTGGATGAATTCGGTGGCGTAGCGGGTCTGGTTACCATTGAAGATGTGCTTGAAGAAATCGTGGGCGACATCGACGATGAGTACGACACGGCCGAGCCAGTGCATATCCGGGAACAGTCTGCCAACCGATTCACGGTCCGTGCGTTGACCCCCATCGATGAGTTCAATGCCTACTTCGGTACCGACTTCCCAGACGATGAATACGACACCATCGGCGGCTTCATTACACATGAACTGGGACATCTGCCGCGTCGCGGGGAAGTGGTTTTTATCGGTGGATATGAGTTCAAGATTCTCGGAGCAGACAAGCGACGGCTGCATCTGCTGCTGGTCACCGTGATGACTCAAAATCAGATCGAAAATGAATCCACACCGGATCACAGCGAATGATTTCGATCGCGGCACTGCGCGACCGAATGAGTCTACGTCTTCGATTACTGACGGTCCTGATCGCAGGCGCGTTGTTGCCGCTGGCGTTCGCTCCCGTCGGCTTCTGGCCGCTCAGTATTCTTAGCCCTGCTTTATTGCTTTTGCTGCTGCCGGGGTTGTCCTTGCGCGGAGCCATGGTCTTGGGATTTGCCTACGGTTTGGGACAATTTGGCGTCGGCGTGAGTTGGCTGTACGAAAGTTTTACGCTGTTCGGCGGTGCGGTGGCCCCACTGGCCGCTTTAATCACCGGTTTGTTCGTCGCCGCGATTTCCATCTACCCTGCATTGACGATGGCTTTGGTGCGCCTTTCGAGCGGAGAAACCAATCACCTGCTGCCCCGACAGGTTCTGGCTTTTACCGGAAGCTGGATATTCCTCGAATGGTTGCGCGGATGGGTGTTCAGCGGTTTCCCGTGGCTCGATCTCGGAATCGCCCAAACGTCCAGCCCACTGAGCGGGTTCTTGCCTATTATCGGTGAGTACGGAGTCGGCATGATCGTCCTGGTACTGGCCGGGTTGTTGGCATTGTCGGCAGATCATCTGTTCGACAGTTCAAGGAAGCGTTGGAAGCCGATTTCAGCTTTGATCATGTCCCTGGTGCTTTTCCTGGGTGTCGGCCACTTTCTTGTCAAGGTGCAATGGACGCACCCAAGCGGAAAGCCTTTGTCCGTTGGTCTCGCGCAAGCCAATGTGCCGCAGATGCAGAAGTTCGATCCCGCGTTTTTGACCAAAACCCTGCAAACCTACATGACCTTGACCGAAGAGCTGGGCCAAGTCGATTTAGTGATCTGGCCGGAAACGGCCATACCGGATGTGCTGGATGATCTCGACTGGTTCAAAAACCGTTTGCAGGCTCGTGCGGCGCAGCGGCATCAGGATTTTCTCGTTGGCACGTTTACCCAGGACACGAGCGGGCGTTACTTTAACAGTCTGGTCGGTATTCCCGAAACGGTCGGGCAACACAGCAAGGTTCATCTTGTGCCTTTCGGTGAGTACATGCCGCTGCGTCCGATTATCGATCTGTTTGCAGGGATGATCGATATCCCGATGTCCGATCTGACGCCGGGGTCGGTTGATCAGCCATTGCCCGAAGTGCAAGGGGTTAAGGTTGGCGCATCGATCTGCTATGAGGCCGATTTTGCTCGCGACATCCGCCATTCGCTGCCGCAGGCCGGTTTTCTGGTGAATGTCTCCAATGATTCCTGGTTCGGCAATAGCCTTGCACCGCATCAGAACTTACAAATGGCACAGGTGCGCGCATTGGAATTCGGTCGCCCCATGATTCGGGCAACCAACACCGGGATTTCGGCTTTCATCAATGTGCAAGGGCAGGTCACAAAGCGCATTGGTGTCGACGAGCAGGGCATTCTGGTCGGAAGCGTTCAGCCCTATGCGGGCGATACGCCGTTTTTCAGGTTACAGTCCTGGCCGATCATCGTTTTTAGTACGCTGCTGATGGGCTTGGCGTGGCTTAGAAGAAAACGTTGAGGGATCCTTAGGGAACCATGAACGGTCAACATTGCTCAAAAGCGGCACTGCCCGCACGAATCATTTAAAGGAACACAATGCAACTCGATCCCAATGACCGCTCACCGGATGTACAGGCTTTAGCCAAACAATCACGCCGTTTCAACCGTGCTTTTTTCGCTACCGTGTGGGCACTGGCCAAGCCATACTTTCTCCATTCGGAAGATCGCTGGAAGGCACGCGGATTTCTGCTGGCCATTATCGCAACCACATTGCTGCTGGTGTTTATCAATCTTCAGATCACCGATTGGTACAACCGCTTCTACAATGCCCTGCAAAATTACGATCAGGCCGGTTTCTGGAAGCTGCTGGGGGAATTTGCCTTACTGGCTTTCGGTGCCATTGCCCTCAGTGTGTACCAAACCTATCTTTCCCAGTTGCTGGACCTGCGTTGGCGGCGGTGGTTGACGGGAGATTATCTATCCCGCTATCTATCGGCGCAAACGTACTACCACATGGAAATTTTCCAGCGTGGGCAGGATAACCCTGATCAACGAATTGCTGATGACCTGAATTTATTCTCTCAATTAACCACCAGTTTACTCACGGGGTTGTTGAGCGCAGTCGCTAATTTGGTCGCTTTTATTGGCTTGCTCTGGATTTTGTCAGCCAAGGTTGTCATCCCTTGGGATGGGCAAATGCACCATGTGCCCGGATTTCTTGTCTGGGTGGCCTTGATCTATGCAGTCGTCTGGACCTGGGTGGCGGCTAAAGTCGGCAACCCGCTGATCTGGCTCAATTTCAATCAGCAACGCCTGCAGGCAGATTTCCGCTTCAGCCTGGTTCGCCTGCGTGAAAACAGTGAGGCCGTGGCGTTTTACGGTGGTGAGAACAAGGAGCAGGCTCAATTTAATACCCGATTCGACCGGGTGTTCGATAACTATAAACGTTTGATTTTGCGTCAGAAGCGATTCAACTGGTTCAGCAGCTATTTCAGTCAGGTGGCTGTGATTTTGCCCTTTCTGGCCGCGGCGGCCGCCTACTTCAGTAAAGCGGTTCCACTGGGTTTTTTGATGCAGATCAGCTCGGCCTTCGGCAATGTGCAAAGCTCGTTCGCCTACATCGCGCAAAGTTATGACAATTTCGCCCAATGGCATGCGGTGGTCGACCGTTTGCATGGTTTCAGGAAACTGGTGCAGAAGGTCGAGTTGTTGCACGAGACCGAAGTCAAAATCGAGCACAGCCCGAGTTCGGGCGATGATGTCGTGCTCGGTGTTCATCAGTTGTCGATTCATCTGCCGGATGATCGTCGTTTGCTCAACCATGTCGATTTCACGCTGGGCGCGGGGGAGCGGCTATTGATCATGGGCCGTTCGGGATCGGGCAAGAGTACCTTGTTGCGCGCCTTGGCTGGTATCTGGCCATTCGGTGAGGGGCGTATTGAATTGCCTGAAGGGAGCAAGACGTTGTTCCTGCCACAAAAGCCGTATTTGCCACTCGGCAGTCTGCGTGAAGCCGTTTTGTACCCGCAAGCCGCTCAGGATACGAGCGATGAAATTCTTGGTGCGGTGCTGAAGGCAGTAGGATTGGGTGCGCTTGTGCCCAGCCTGGATGCAATTGAGCCCTGGTCGATGATTTTGTCACTCGGTGAGCAACAGCGGCTTGCCTTCGCCCGAGTGCTGTTGCAGCAACCTCGGCTCGTTTTCCTGGATGAGGCGACTTCGGCGTTGGATGAGCCGAGTGAAACGATGTTATATGAGTTATTGATCGCGCAGAACCCTGAGATGACCATCGTCAGTGTGGGCCACCGCACGAGCTTGCGCCAGCTCCACAGCAGGTGTTGGACGCTGGATGAGGCGCAACTCGTAGAATCTAAAATCAGCTCTGAAACCAGCTTGTAGCATAAGTTCGTTTGGTACTTCGCCAAAGCCCTGCGCCTGTGTTTCGCAACTCTAAAATCAAATCAAAAATAGCTGTTGTAGATGTTCAGCACGCACTCTTTTTGTCAGTCTGCTGATGCTTGCTGTCACCTTTGGCGTGTATGAATGGGAAATCTCACGCGAGAATTCCATTGAGGTTGCGCGCACGGTGGCAGTGAACATACTGGTTTCTGGGTAATTGTTTTAGCTGTTCAATATGTGCTACTTCTTGGCCCATGCCTTCACGCGGGACTTACTTGCAGCTGATGCAACTGGTTTCCCAAACTGCACGACATGATCAAGATTCTTGGTTGTACTCATCCTTGGATCGCGGTTTGCCAAGTCCTTGACTGTGGAAAAAGAAAAGGCTGTACTTCGCGGGTGCAGGGTGGCCGAATACGTCTGCCACTTTTTTTATAATTCCTTTAGGGAACCTCTGATTGAATCCCCCCAAATCAGATAAACTAGCGTGAAACCATCGTGTTAGGTGCCGGATTGATGAAACAGACAAGTTTTGCCTCGCTGAGCTTTGCGTCGAAGAAGAAAAAGACG
>JAJYPA010000519.1 GCA_021795795.1 Pseudomonadota bacterium
GCATTTCAATGGCGGCATTTTTATCAATTGCCGGATTCAGCGTCATTTGCAGGCCGGACAGGTATTTTTCAAAAGCAGCTCGCGCTTCTGGCTGCCTCAGCAAATCCCGAAAGCGCAATTCCAGCCGCCCAGCGATCTTGGCAATATCTTTGGCCCAATCAGCCCAATATTCACGATCACCCAACTTTTTAGGGATGATGGCGTACACTGCCTGGCTGATTTGCTCCAGTGGCAGATTGGGGAAGTCTAACGGCAGATTTTCAGTGTTATTGCCATCGCGGTCTTTTTTAGTTCCGCCATCTCCAGTAATCACCTTGATCTTGCGCCGAAATTCCGCCTCATCGACCAGCGATTCATCGTGTGCCCGCAATGCCTTGATGACCTTCCATATACCCTTGAACTGTGCGTCCTTGTCTACGTAATTGTTGTAGTCGGACACCTGGGACATGGGGATACAGACGGGCAGGATAATGTAGCCGAATTTCTTGCCGTCCACTTTGCGCATAACCCGACCCACCGACTGCACGATGTCCACCATGGACTCACGGGTATCAAAGAACACCACTGCATCCAGGGCGGGCACGTCTACGCCCTCAGAAAGGCATCTGGCATTGGATAAAATGCGGCAATGGTCCTCGCCGGGTTGCGCCTTAAGCCAGTCCAGTGACTTTTGTCGGATCATGGCATTCATGGTGCCGTCCACATGCTTCAAATCGCAGTGCACCATAGGGCCTTCCTCGCCAACCTCCTGGTGCTCCTGATAGATCGCCACCAGACGGTCAAAAACCTCAATCATCTGCTTGGAACCATTGATAGACCGCGAGAAGGCCACAGCCCGACGCATAGGGTCAGGATCGTTGCTCAGGACTTCCTCTTGCCCGTCATCAGCCAGCAAACCCTGCTTGGATAGCCCTTTCCAGCTACCGATGATCTTGGCCGCAAAATTGATGTCCACGGCCTTCTTGTCGTCGATTTTGTATGCGTTATTGTAGGCGTTGGCGAGTTTCGCCATGCGCTCCTCATCGACAGCCACGATGAGCACTTTGTATTCGGTCAGCAGGTCTTGATCTACGGCCTTGCCAAAGCCCATACGGTAAAATTCAGGGCCGTATGTGTCCTCGTCGTCCATGGAATACAGTGTGGCATTGGCGGCCTGCGCCTTGCCCTTTGAGGCGTCGGCAAATATGCGTGGCGTTGCCGTCATGTAGAGCCGCTTGTTGGCCCGTATCAGGCGATTGTGATGAACTTTGACGAACTCGGAATCATCCTTATCGGTCGCCAGCGTCAGTCCGGTAGTCCGGTGCGCTTCGTCGCAGATAATCAGATCCAGCGCACCCAGACCTTTCTTCTGAGAATCTATTACCACCTGAATAGACTGATAGGTGCAGAAAATAATGGTGCGACGGCCTTTACTGACTTTCTGGATGGCTCCTAACAACTTGTCCGGGTCGGTGGTCGCTGGGTACCCCAGGTCTTCCAGTCGCAGGTCTTCTTCATCCTTTCCGACCTTCACGTCAGAACACACTACAAAGGTGTGCTGTGGATCCAGCGCATCCGCAGTCCAGGCCCGCAGCGTTTGCGACACCAGGGAGATAGATGGGGCCAGGAACAACACGATGCCGTTGTCAGGGACGATCTGCTCCATGAGCCTGAGTGATGTGAAGGTTTTACCCGTACCACAAGCCATGATCAGTTTCCCGCGGTCATATGCGGAGAAGCCATCCTTGGTGAGTTGGATGGCTTCTTTCTGATCATCCCGCAGGTCTTTTTTCTTTTTGAGGGTGATCCGTTCCGGGTGTGGTAACTCAAACCGTGACCAGTCTACCGGGCTGTTCGCCAATTCCTCGAAGAACAACCGTATAACCGGCGGGAATTGCCCGGCAATGAGTTTTTCGGCGTTCTTGCCCCATTTGTCAGTCGTAGCTACCAGCAACTTTTGCGAGAAACGGGTAGCGCCGGTCTCCGTCTCAAACGTCTTGCTGGAAGTAGCAATAAAACGTTCCAGGTGCTGCATGTCAATCTGATGATTCTGGGCGTAGAACTTCGCCTGAATCGCCCAATATTCGCCGGTATCCTGTTCGCGGGCTACTAGGTCAACACCAATATCGCCACCCTCCCAGCGATACGGGAAGTCATCCCACATCCAGACGGTTTCCAGTCGGTTCGCATATTCCGGGTCAACCAGCAGGTATTGCTGGATGAGCCTTTCAAAATACTTGCCCTTGGCCCGTTCGTCAGGGGCAATGGCACGGAGAGCGGCGAGTGCGTCCTGGAATGTGGTCATATTTTTATGGTGTCCTTAAGCCCGTCATGAAAATTTATTATTATTGTCATTCACAATCATCACCGCCCTATATTTATCCTACCCAGAATCAAATCACATCACCAGAACAACGACAACGTTATTGGGCATGGTCGGCCTATTATGCCATAGCATCATCCCGTGTCTGGGCAATCATCATTGTGGGATCGCACATTCCATTATCCAAATGATTTGCAGGCGTGAGAAGCCGCATTTAAAACGGCACCAGAAAAACAAGGTAACGCTGCACTAATGGTAGCCGTCAGATATGAGCGCACCATACAACATGATAACGCTATGCTAGATGTAGTCATCTATTGAACGGTTGTAGCCCCCCTTTGAACACCATCAGTCAGCCTCAGAAAATGTATGGATAACTTTATTAGAAGGAAATAATAGCCAACTTGATCTAACGTGAAAATATGTTGTGCGCGCTTGCTCACAAAGTCGTCCATCTGCATGACACCAAGCGTAGAAAAATCGGCAACAGCCTCTCTGCCATGTGGTCCACTTGGCAGATAGAACAGATGAGAAACGGCCTGCTTTTTCACCATGTTTATTTTATTGTTGATTTGCCCCTCAGTAACACCTCTAGACCGCCACAAAGAACTGAGTGCTTCGAGTGACAACAGCGGCGCAAAAGTGACATTGACCGGGTGACTCCGCGGGTTGCGCTGATCAATATCACAGGAATTTGATAAAATAATGCCTGCCACCTCTTTTTCTTCACATGGGGTGGCTCTTCTTTTCCTGAGCATAACAAATCCTGTAAAGGCAGCACCCTGAACATAATCTTTCTGGCCAACAGCAAAAATGGTTCCTAGCGGATCAATATCTCCAAATGCCTTTTTAAATGCATTCTTGGCATCAACGGAGAGATAATCCGGGAACCATGACCTTAAAATTCCTTCCGTTGTCATTGATTATGGATACAGTATATCGTGGCCTTGATCATATAAGTCCCATAAATCGTGGAAATAGAGCATATCTGGGTCATCCTGACTTATTTGATGTTTTGCCATTTCTACAAAAGCCAGATCCACGAACTCCGCAAGATATCGCTTCTGTTGTCCGGTAGCCTCATACGTGCCGTTGGCAAAGTGGCTTTCCACTATGATGCCAGAGGAAAAACTGGATAAAACAGCTTCTTGTGGCTGAAAACAAAGGCCAGCGCCACCCAATAACACAGAAGCCGCTAAAACTCTACTTATGGCCTCATTATTTGTCATCTATACCCCCAAAAATATACGGGCCATCAGGAGTAAACCGGCCCAAACTTCTCCAACTGCTCATCCGACACCAAACTAAAGAACCGATTCTTTGCAATACCATGCACGACCTCTGTCTTTACAGCAAAGTCAGATAAAAAATCGGACAGGTTGCCACTATAGGGCTCACAAATCGCGTCAACATCAAGAAGGGTACCAGTTTTTACAACTGTCATGTTGGAATTTTTTGCTGATGCATGCGAGATTACAGTGACCACACAAACGACATTGTTGATTCTATAGTCCGTACGTAGGCTGAAAAATTGATTTTTACCGCATATATCTTCCCCATCAGTCTCTATTTTTAGCTTTAGCTTGGACGACACAAAGCCTTCAATGTCGGATAGTATATTGATATACTTCATTGAATATCTTTCAATTGTTACACCATCAAAGCTAGCACTGATTATGTCCAGTATGTTTTTTATATCCGCATTAAAGGATTGCCATCCTGGATATGAATCTTCACAGGTGAATGCTATAATGTTTTCACCAATACTGATTGTAACATTTCCTCTCCTGATAACCTTTTCAGGCTGATACTTTAATTGTGGATTGAGACTCTTTAGTTGTTCAAAGATCGCAGGTGGCATAGCCATAGGTAATTCTTTTACATCAATATCTTTTCCAACTTGGTTAAAAAGTATACCTGGCAGCAACTGAGGCAGTTGCTTATGACTCGCAATGCGTAGTTCGAAAACCACCTGCGTAAGTGGCGATTTTCCAAGTCTTGTTGGGATGGTCATGTTGTCCCCACGATAACAATCCTTTATGTTGATGCGTTTGCACTCAAAGATGACAACAGCCCCTGCACGGCATACTGTACATCACGCGAGGTGTAAACGGCAAAACCGATCCACTTGATCCGTGACATGCACACCACGCAGTTTACCTATCCCCAGTCCATGCTCCAGACGTAGCTCCACCACCTCTGCCCCCACTCTTCCGCACCAACCAATCCGCACCGGGCCGTAATTTGCTCGCCGGAAGCAATTTGCCCTTCTGGTAAAGATACAGACCGTACCTCCATCCTGCAAATGCCTGATCAGGTGCCGCATGGAATGGGGGCGGTTACGATATAGGGGCACCATGGTACAACCTGCCGTTCAGAACCCGCCTCCATACTGGATGGCGCGCAGAATCAAGGGGCCACGCCGAACAGCACATGAGCCCCATGTTTTACGAGCGAACCAGGTCCACAGCCGCACCGGTCATTCGAGACCGCCTTTACCTTTACCCTTCCGCTCCCGCACCCGCCGGGTCAACTCGTCAGTCGGCGTACCAGCCCGATCCATGACTTTCATCGTCGGCTCCACAGCGTCAAACTGAACCTCGGCCATCAGCGCATTGAGCTTTTTGAGCGTGTTCTGAATCTGCATGCTGGCCGCGCGCGCATGCTCATACCCCAACTCCTCTTTCATGACCTTGGCGATGGTGTTGCCATCATCGAGTTTGTTCAGCGATTTCGCCTGCACCGAAATACCCTGCTCCGTCTGCTGAAGTAAAGGGTTGTCTGATGTCTGTCCGCACAGCGGCTGGTTCTGCAGGGCTCCTCGGGCAGGCGTCGGACAAGCCACGAAGGAGGAAACCGCGGGGGGAAACGTGACGTTCAGATGAGGCTACAGGCTATGGGGATTTGAAGCGTCGTATCCTGGCACGAAAGGCCAAATTGGCATGACTGATGGGCTGATTTGTCCACTCGGGTAGGCAGCCTGTGGTCGTATATGACCGATTTCTGGCGATACACTACGGTTCAACAGGCTAAAATTATCCTGTTTTCTGGACGAGGCCCAAGGGCCTCTTATTGGCTCTGGCCAATATATCGCCGGTTGGCAGTGGGGTAGGTATCGGTATGCGCTGAAAATCATAGCGCGCCTCGATATCGGGGTGGCGCACGGATGGAAGAGTCACGCACCAGAATGTCGACGATGATCATCGCGGCCCCGCAATCCGGGCAGACAAAGGTGGGCTGGATGACTGTTCCTGCTGACGTTTCATCGTTTTGTGACGATGTATCGGGAGTCGCGTGTAAAAGCTTGCGGACCAGCACAAGGTTTTTCTTGCGCCCAGCGTTGGCCAGCAGCCCATAGTGTCGGATGCGATGGAAACTGCTGGGTAAAACATGCATCAGAAAGCGACGCATGAATTCGTCCGTACTGAGGGTCATGATTTTATGACGAGTACGACCTTTTGCCC
>JAJYPA010000520.1 GCA_021795795.1 Pseudomonadota bacterium
GACTTTCGTCATGGTCACCGACCGCAATGACCTCGATGGCCAGCTTTATGAAACCTTCGATGCAGCCTATGACAAGCTCCGCACCAAGCCGGTGAAGATCGACAGCCATGACGATCTACGCCGCAAGCTTGGCGAACTGCCTGCCGGTGGCATCTTTTTCACGACCATCCAGAAGTTCAAGCCCAAGGTGCCGGGGCAGCGGATGGAGCCCATCTCCACGCGCCGCAACCTCGTCGTTATTTGCGACGAGGCGCACCGCACCCAGTACGGTTTCAAGGCTGTGGTGGACAGCAAGACCGGCATCACCCGCTATGGCCTGGCCACGCATCTGCGCGATGCCTTCCCGCATGCCGTGTTCATGGGCATGACCGGCACGCCGACATCTGCCGAAGACCGCGACACCCAGGGCGTGTTCGGCGACTATGTGGACATCTACGACGTGGCAGACTCCCAGGAGGACAAGACCACCGTCCCCATCCTTTATGAAGCTCGTGTCATCGACCTGGCTTACAACGAGCAGATCGACAGCGACCTGGACGCCGACCTGGACGCGCTGCTGGACGACGACCAGGATGACAGCGTGCATGATCGCGCCGTGTCCCGCCTGACACGGCTGGAATCGGTGGCCATGGCCGAGAACCGGCTGGGGCGGCTTGCCGGGGATCTGGTCAACCACTGGGAAGAGCGACTCGCATCCCTCGATGGCAAGGGCATGATCGTGGCGATCTCCCGCAAGGCGGCCGTGGCGCTGTACAACGAGATCATCCAACTGCGCCCCGAGTGGCACGATCCCGACCTCACCAAGGGCGCGATCAAGATCGTAATGACCAGCCCGGCGTCTGACCCTCCGGAACTGCGCGCCCATGCCCTGAGCGCGGCACAGAAAAAGACCCTGGAAAAGCGCCTCAAAGACCCCGACGATCCGCTCAAGCTGGTGATCGTGCGCGATATGTGGCTGACCGGCTTCGACGCGCCCTCGCTGCACACCCTCTATGTGGACAAGCCCATGAAAGGGCATGGATTGATGCAGGCCATCGCCCGCGTGAACCGAGTCTGGCGCGATAAGCCCGGCGGCCTGGTGGTGGACTACATTGGTATCGGTCCGGAACTGCGGCTGGCGATTGCCGAGTATGCCAACCTCACTAAGACGACCGAGCCACCCGTCGATTTCATTGACAACGCTGTGCCGGTACTGCTCGATACCGTGGATGTGATCCGTGGCATGTACCACGGCTTCGACTATTCCAGTTTCCGACAGTCTCCCCAGGCCATGTTGTCCATTCTTGCCCCAGCCATGGATCATATTGCAGGCTTCGATGCTGAAGACGATGGCCATGGACGCAATCGGGGCATCAAGCGCTATCTGGATCAGGCCACCAAGTTGGCCAGGCTGCAGGCCCTTTGCGGGACGCACTCGGAAGCTCTTGCGCTTCGTGATGAGATCGCCTTCTTCCTGGCAATCCGGAGCATGCTCGTGAAGAGCACGCGTACCGGCTCGGAGACAAGTCAGATCGAGCGCGAAGCGGCGATGCGCCAATTGGTATCCAAGGCCATCGTGGTGGGTGAAGTGACGGACGTTTACAAAAGCATGGGCCTGGATAAGCCTAATATCTCGGTACTGGATGAGGGATTCCTGGGAGAAATCGCACAATCGCCCCAGCGCAACCTCGCCGCCGAACTGCTGCAGCGACTCATTGATGATGAGATCAAAGCGCGCGGACGGCGCAACGTCACGCAGCAGGCCCTGTTCACGACCAAGCTCGAAGAAGCTATCGCCCGCTATCGATCCCGCGCACTGACCACGGTGCAGGTGATCGAAGAACTTCTCAAACTGGCACACGAGTTGAACGAGGCCAAACCGCCGGAAGGCATGACGGAAGACGAATTCGCCTTCTACCAGGCCTTGGCACAGAACGAATCGGCGGTGCAGATCATGGGAGACCCGATCTTGCGTGCCTTGGCGCACGAGTTGACCGACAAGCTGCGCAAATCCGCGACCGTGGACTGGAATAAGCGTGAAAGCGCGCGCCAGCGCATGCGCGTACTGGTCAAGGTATTATTGGGCAAGTACCGCTACCCGCCCGATAAGCAGCCAGAGGCCATCGACAAGGTGATCGAGCAGGCGGAACTATTTGCCGACGAATGGGCTGTAGACAATGACTGACGAGCAGGGCCGTACTTTCATCGTCTATCAGCTTAGCGGCGTGCGGGAAGCTGTCGCCCATGGCGCGACGGCGCCAGAACTTGGCGATGTGACAGCCATCATTAAACAAGATGGCGATGAGTCACGTACGCAGATCTACAGTGAGTATGTCGCAGGTCGCTTGGCGGCCATGGTGGGCATTACCGTTGCCGCTGGTGTTTTCGTCGCACATGCCCGGGGCTTGCGCTACGCCAGTCTCAAGATTGCTGAAGTCGGCTTTACGTTGACGGATATTGAAGAGGAGCGCGCTGGAGAAGTTGCTGCGCGGTATCCGGTCGAAGCAGCAAACCTTGCTGTATTCGACGCCTGGATTTGCAATGCAGATCGCAGTGGGAATCTGCGCGCCAATCTGGCCAAATCCACAGACAACATGATGATTGGTCTCGACCATGGAGGTAGCCTGCTGTCTGTAGCGAGCACCATTGATACCGCGCTGGATCGGCTCAAACAAGTTGATTGGCCCCCAAGCCATGTTTTCAAAGGCATGCTAGATGCGCGGCTGACGAAAGCCATGATCGATAGAATCCAAGGACTTCCCGATTTGGCCATCCAGGATGCCTGTATCCTCGGTGGAACTGTAGGGTCCGCTATGTTGACGGATCAGGCAATGCTTGCTGAGGCGTTGATTTGGAGGCGAGATAGCCTTTCACTTATCGTTAATAGACTACTATTCGATTAGCGAAACTACCATTAACCATCAACAAACATGAACTCCGACCGCCTCTTTGAATACTTGACTCCCGTCTTTATCTAGGATCTCAATGGTTACCACGTGAATACCACGATAAGCCGTGATCCGTTCAAATTGCTTCTTATAAATTTCCATCGCGCGTAGATCCCTAGGTTCCGGAGAGTAACTGAATTTGACAATCTCAGGACTAACCTGATCGTCATCTTCAGCCTCATGACCATAGTTCTGCTTTATGAACCGGCCCCTGATCGGAAACCTGAGACTTCTGAGAGCAATAGGGTCTATGGTAAGATTAAACTGAATAGTTACCCCTTTTGGCAAACAGCTTGACATTGATGGGTAAAGCCTCACCCCAAATTGATCAATGATTTCTGCATAGAACCTGATACCATTACACGAGACAATTCCACGAGCGAACTCTTCTTTTAGTTCCGTTGGAATTGGCAAGAGCGGAGCAACCGCCTCATAGTTCAACTCCCGAATCGGATAATTAATAGGCGATTCACCCGGTAGTTGATAATTAGGCTGGAGAAAAGGTACCCCTATGCGCTGCCCATCGCGCATCACGATTTTTTCAGCTGTTAACGTTTCTGGAAAATCCAGCAGTCTTAACAGATTATCTCCAAGCATGGTACAGTCTTTTGATGCCATTGATTGCAACTTTGCCGAGGCGTCAACATAAAATGACGTAGCTGTTACTTCGTTCACTTCCGAATATCCATAGGATGACCAAAGAACCTCCTTATCGTCTCCAAAATCTATTCCAACTCGAAAACCAAGGTCCCTCGCATCAATTTCACGCGCATTCAGAGCAGGAACTACTGCCTCATGCATTACGGTGCGCAGCATGACAGAACAGCAAACAGCGGCCATGGCCGTTGTTTCCTTTGTCTGATTCCTACCACCAAAATACGCCATCAGGGCGTCACCCATGAATCTGTGAACATGCCCATCCATGGCCCGCACAGTTTCAGAAGCAGCGCGAAGGATGCTATTCTTGATATGCTGCACATCTTCTAGTGGATAGCAAAGCGACAGGCGAGTTGAGTTCCTAATATCCACAAACATCGTCGTGATGTAATGATGCTCTTGCTCCTCCGTACCTTCTAAAGCTGCGAAGTCAGGATGGCAACCAATCCGACCACGGTTCACATCCGATGCTTTACCGAACCACTGGCGTATTGGTCGCTGCATGCTATACTCCTCCTGAATAGCAGGTAAGACCGCGCTATCGGCACGTGCCACAATGCCCTCCCTCAGATTTTCTGTTGCAGCGCTAGACTTCACCATCTTTTGGCGATTTAGCTTTCCAGAGAGCATGATATCGAAACTTTTTCGGAACTGCTCAACATTGCTATCCATGAAGAAATCCTTCTATTTTATGACCGGCTTAATCGCTGTTAGTAATAGCACGAGGAATAACGCGAACAGAGGAATCTGAAAGCGTACGATGCATTTGTATGCCTTGACGATCAATGCGAATTTGGAGTCCGCAATGGTAGCAAGCGTATAAGCTTGTTTCGCGAGGTCTCGCACAACGTCCTCTTCCGTAAGTTGGAGGACACTCGTAACGTAGCCATCTCGTCCACCAGGATGTTTTGCTATGTCACCGAAAAAGATTATTGACGGCAGCTCATAAGTGGCTCGCCCCGAGGGAAGTTGTGGTGCCATAGCCCGGTATGCGTAATGCGCAGCCAGTAAAGTGAACACAACAGACAATAGATAAATGGAAAGTAGTAAATACCACGATGCGTTATGGATTTGAGTATCGGAAAGGCTGGAAAGCTTGAAGCCAAGTCCAGCTATATATGCTATGCAGTATGATAGAATTATTGCAACCTTAGAATTGGTGGCATTGATATAAATGTCGAGACGATTTATAATTTCAATAAGTAACTTATGTTTTTCACCTAATTCATGCGTCTCTGACATATAGGGCTCCATTATAAATTTTTGAAATACGTCACAGATCGTAGATCGCATGTCCAGGCAACATACGTTGCATTGGCCACTGCGCCGCGATCCAGCGTTTTTGTACTGGCGTTAGCCCCTTTATCACGCGCTCCAGCTTACTAGCCTCAGAGCGGTTTGCGCATGGAGTAGCCGCTATAATACGTAATGGCTTGTTCAGCCGCGTGAACATCGCCCCTTTACCTATGGCATGCTTGCGGAACCGTTCAGTCAGATCTGGCGTAATGCCAGTGTAGAGCCTGCCATTCTCGCATTCAAGGAGGTAGACGAACCAGACCTGGCTATTCGGTGCGTTCACCACGGATGACCTCGTTTCGGCTCTTGACCATTTCGGCGTCGACGGTCATATGCAAGTCCCACTCAAAAATCTTCTCAACATAGGCAAGGGTTGGCATTGAAACGCCGAGAATGCGATGCAGTGCGCCACGATCTGTAATTCCGGAGTGAATCAGGTTGGCGACCGCGCCTAGGCGCAGAGGTCGCAAGTGCGCCCCCGCAGCAAGGGCCACCTTGTGCCCAAGTAACACGCCACTGTACCTGAATATTCGCGTATTGCTGCTTCCATTTTCGGTCGAGCCGATGCCTGGCACGAGCTTTTGTAAGTGCTTGGTCGTCAAGGGGTCCAGCGGCGTCCACTGCTCGGCAAACAAAGCCTCGATTTTTCCGTTTCGCTTGCGAAAGTTTCCGTAGGTCAACTCGGCGCTGTGGGTTGGGGTTTGCGCGAACAACGCGAGGAAGAGGCCTCCCACAATTACTTGCTGATCCTTGGCGTCAAGAATACGTTGCAGCACGAGAAGAATGTCTTTAATTGGCAGGACGGCATCAACAGGCGGTTTCAGACGACGTTTGGGACGGATAAATCGCTGCGTCAGCCGGAAATTCTGCCGAATAAACT
>JAJYPA010000521.1 GCA_021795795.1 Pseudomonadota bacterium
AGCCGGGGATGGCAAGAGCACCCTGGCCTTCCAGCTCGCATCGGCACTCGCCCAGGACGGCAAAAAAGTCCTCCTGATCGATGCCGACCTGCGCAATCCACACGCCCATCTGGCCTTCCACGTCACCCAGGAGCCGGGCTTGGCAGGTATCCTCGTCGGCCGTTCCACCTGGCAGGAATCCATGCACCATATCGCGGATATCGGCATTGATCTCATCACCGCTGGCAACACGCCCCCCAACCCCAGCGAGCATCTCGGCTCCGGTCGCCTGGAACAGGTTTTGGCGGATCTGCGCTCGGGCTATGACTACATCTTTATCGACACGCCGCCCTTTCCCATGGTGGGTGACATCCTGACCATAGGGCCCCTTGCCGATCGTTTGCTGACCATCGCCAAGGTCAACCATACTCCGCGCCGGGCCTACCAGGAACATCTGCAGGGCATTCTGGGACTGAATCGCCCCGTGGGCCTGATCGTCAACGGCATCCGGGTGCAGGGCAGCTACGGTTATGGCTACGGCTACGGATACGGCGAAGGTGCCGACGGCAAGGGCCACACCTCGCCCAAGGGCTGGCAGCGTTACCTCCGATTATGGCGTAAAAAACCGTGATGGACCTGCTACGCCGGTTTCGTCCCCAGAATCTTGCGCCAGAGGTACCCGATGGCGAACGGCTCGCACCCGCATGGGATTTTCACTGCCATTTGCTCCCGGCGGTGGACGATGGCCTGCGCAGCCTGGAAGATACGCGCGCTGCCATCACGGGCATGCTGGCCCTAGGTTACCAGGGCGCGGTGCTCACGCCGCATATCTATCCGGGAGTTTATGACAATACCCCCGATCAGCTCCGTGATGCCTTCCAGGCCTTGCGGCAGGAGATCGAAGGGAATTTTAGCCTGCATCTCGCCGCGGAGTATTTTGCAGATGAAGCGCTGCTCACGGCCATCGAGCGGGACGACATCCTTTATCTGGAACTGGGGACGCAAAAAATCGTGTTGGTGGAGTTCCCCACGCTGATGCCCAGCCCGGCGGGGATGGATGTGTTCCTGCAACTGCGCCGTGCCGGCTATCAGCCCGTGTTGGCGCATGTGGAGCGATACCGTTATGTGCAACTGGAACAGTCACTCTGGCTGCCGCGACTGGAACGCTCGGACGCCTGGCTGCAATGCGATATCGGCAGTCTGGTGGGGCAATACGGCCCGCATCCCCAGGCATTCGCCCGCGCGTTGCTGGATCAGGAACTGCCCATGCTCTGGGGCACGGATTTGCACCGCGTAGCGCAACTGGAACGCTACGTGGCGCCCGGTTTGACCGTGTTGGCGAAAAGCGGGCAACGGATCAACGCCGTGCTGGAGGAATGGCACGCATGATGACCAGCCCGACAAAAGATACGGTGCTGGTGGTCGGCGGCGCCGGCTACATTGGCTCGCACATGGTCAAGATGCTGGTGCAGAGCGGACACGAGGTGCTCGTTCTGGATAACCTTTCTACCGGCTTCCGGGATGCGGTGCGCTACGGACGCTTTATTGGGGGCGATTTGGCTGACCAGGCCCTGTTGGATCGGATATTTCGCGAAAACGATATCGCCGCCGTTCTGCACTTCGCCGCCCTCAGCCAAGTAGGCGAATCCATGCGCGAACCCGCCCGCTACCACCGCAACAACGTTGCTCTTACCCAAAACATTCTGGACACCATGCTCCGGCACGATGAGCGACGTTTCGTCTTCTCCTCCACCGCTGCCATCTTCGGCGAACCCGAAACCACCTCCATGGAGGAGCAACACCCCCAGCGCCCCATCAACCCCAATGGGCGCAGCAAGCGCATGGTGGAGGAGATGCTGGCGGATTACGACCGCAGCTATGATCTGCGCTCAGGGAGTTTGCGCTACTTCAATGCCGCAGGGGCCGACCCCGAGGGCGAAATAGGCGAGCGCCACGACCCCGAGAGTCACCTCATTCCCTTGGTACTCCAAGCCGCCAGCGGTCGACGAGATCACGTTGCCATCTTCGGCAATGATTATCCCACCCCGGACGGTACCTGCATCCGCGACTACATCTACATCTACGTCTGGGATCTGTGCAGCGCACATTTGCTGGCTTTGGAGCAACTGCTGGCCGATGGCAAAAGTAACACCTTCAATATGGGTAACGGTACAGGCTTTTCCGTGCAGAAAGTCATCGACACCGCCCGGAGCGTCACTGGTCAGCCCATCCCTGTGCAGACCCAGGAACGCCGTCCTGGTGACCCCGCTGTGCTAGTGGCAGACAGCCAAAAGGCACGGCGCAAACTTGGGAGTTAGCCGCGCGTCCAGGAACTGGAGACCATCCTTACCCATGCCTGGGCATGGGAGCGGAAGAAGGGGGAGGTATGGTGATAGCCATGGGCATCCAGAGTAAAACAACATGAAAATCACAGTGATAGGAACAGGTTAGTGGGTTTGGAGACGGGCGCCTGTCTAGCCCAGGTGGGTAATCATGTGTTTTGCATTGATGTGGATGGCGACAAGGCGGCCAAGCTGCGCCAGGGCAACATCCCCATTCACGAACAGGATCTGCTCGCCGCAGTCTGGGAGGGCATCGCCGGTGACCGACTGTACTTCAGCACTGATATCGCTGCCTGTGTGGAACACGGCGAATTTCTCTTTATTGCCGTGGGCACGCCTCCTGACGAAGGCGTCTCCGCCGACCTGCGGCATGTGCTGATGGTGGCAGAAGCCGTGGGGCGGCATTTGCACCGTCCGGCCATTGCCATCAACAAATCCACCATCTCCGTGGGCAGAGATCGTGTTTGATCATTCGGTTGTTGGTATTTACCGGGATATCAACTGGTGATCGCCTATGTGGAGCGCTATCGTTACGTTCAGCTGGAACCCACCGCCTGGCTGGAGGAAATACAGAACACAGGTGCCAGGTTGCAGTGCGATATCGGGAGTCTGTCCGGACAGTATGGGACTCAGCCGCAGGCCTTCGCACGCGGGTTACTGGACCGCGCACTGCCCACATTCTGGGGCACGGATTTGCATCGAACGACGCAATTGGCACGCTATTTCGTGCCGGGATTAGCGAAATTGCGACAGCACGGCACGCCGGTGAACGCCATCCTTGCTGGACTTCACACGGATGGCTAGCCTGTCTGACCGCTGGTCTTCCCTATGGTCCCCGAAGACCGGATTTGGGGCCATCATCAATGGCCTTTTTACCACCATTTTAGTTACGGGTGTAGGGCTTGTTACCGGCATGATTACTGCGCGCACCTTGGGTCCAGGAGGGCGTGGCGAACTCACTGCCATTATTATGTGGCCGGGTTTTCTGGCGTATATGTTTACTTTTGGGCTGCCAAGTTCTTTGCTATATACCCTCAAGCGTACGCCGGAGCGTGAATCCGAACTAGTGGGGGCGGCGCTAGTAATGGGCCTCACCGGGAGTGGCGTCGCGGTGTTGGCCGGGGTATTCGGCATACCATTCTGGCTGCATAGCTATTCTGATGTGGTTATCCATGAGGCCCAATGGTTGATGGTGCTTGCACCGGAGGGACTGATGTCGCTGCTGTTAATGTCCAATCTGCAAGCTCGGTCTGCGTTTGGCCATTTTAACCGTCTGCGATTTCTGCAACCGATAATCACGCTGGTTGTGTTGCTCATATTACTTGCTGGTCAATGGCTTAATCCCTACACTGCTGCACTGGCCTATTTACTTGCGGTGTTGCCAAGCTTTTTTTGGCAACTGGAGTGGGTTAGAAAGACTATAAAACCCCGTCTGAATGAGCTTCGCACTTCAAGCCGCATACTGATCAGTTATGGATTGCGGGCTTGGGGTACGGATCTGTTGGGGTCATTGGGTAATCAAGTGGACCGGGTGCTCGTCGTGGCCTTGCTTTCGCCAAGTGATATGGGCTTGTATATCGTAGCTCAGGGCGTTGCGCGTCTCATAAACATTATCCCTAATTCCGTAACGCCTGTTTTGATGCCAAAAGCAGCAGAGCGCTCGCTGGATGGCGTTATTAAGCTTGCGGGTCATGCAGCCCGCGTCGCGTTGATCTCCATGGTTCTGTTCAGTATGCCACTCTTGCTTTTCGCTTCGCACCTCATAGAGTGGGTTTATGGCACAGAATTTGTTGCAGCTACCTACGTTTTCCAACTCTTGGTGGTTGAGTCGGTACTGAGCGGTGTGGTATCGATCCTGGCACAAAGTTTTTTGGCTATGGGCCGCCCTGGAATATTGACGATTGTGGAGGGCTGCGGACTTGCGGCAACGGTGTTGCTGCTGGCCTTTTTGGTTCCCCGCTTGGGGCTTATAGGCGCTGGCATCGCACTGCTGTGTTCCATGCTGATTCGACTAACATTTATAGTTGCCAGCTTTCCTCTGGTGCTCAAAAAATCGCCGCCAAGTTTGTGGCCACGATGGGAGGACGTCCTTTCCTTCTGGATTCAAATACGAAGATAGTGACTATGATAAGTCTTGAGATAGCTGATGCTCGGGGTTCATGATTCAATATGCGGAGCGTTATGATTCATCTCGTTTTGCCGGATGTGCAGGGTGGCGTCTATGATTTCGTACGCACCTTGCAGGTGGGAATCGGGTCTAACATCGTAAGCCTAGTACCTCTTTCAGTGGATAATGTTAGGTCATGGAAGATTTCTGCTGGTAACTCGGTGTTGTTGCAAATGAGAGGTTACGGATTTGGCAAGCCGTTTGGCAGAAATGTCGGGCTTGTAGATAACGAATCGGGAGGGGCATGCAGTATGGCTACGCCGGTATGCGGGGAATAACCCGCATGCGGTTTTATCGGTGTGTTCCAACGTGGGCGAACCTCAATCGCTGCTTGCTACCCGAAAGAGCCGTCTCGTGATGTTCGGTAGCGCAGGGCTACGGACTGTTACAAACCGCTCCGCTGGTAAGAACCTATTCCAATGGGCCAAGCGGCAGTCGGTCGAGATCAATGACATTGGATCACCTGTTACATGTATGAACGTCCCCGGTTTTGCAAGACGCCGTAGATGTTGGTTTGGTTCGACATCGCGGTAGGGATACGCATTACTGGGCACCCCCCGCACAGATCCCGGCGGGCGCAATTCACGCACAGGGCTCCCACCCTGGGTGTTTAGCGGCGAACCTCTGGTCGGGCCACGGATGAAGGATTTGTATCGTAGTGTGCTACGCAGATGATGTGGTGGCAGGCTTTGAAAGAGCCGACGACGCCCAGCGATTCTTGGTGGCATTGCGGGGGCGGCTGGAAAAGTTCTCGCTGACGCTCCACCCGGACAAGACGCGCCTGATCGAGTTTGGCCGCTTTGCAGCGGTCGACCGAAAGAAATGCGGGTTGGGAAAGCCGGAGACCTTCAACTTTCTGGGGTTCACGCATATCTGCGGATGTGGACGTGAGGGCAAGTTTCAGCTCAAACGGAAAACGTGCCGGGATCGGATGCGGGCCAAGTTACAGGAGGTTAAGGCGGAGCTGCGAAGGAGGATGCACCAGCCGATTCCACAGCAGGGGTAATGGCTACGACAAGTGATAAAAGGATTTTTCGCCTACCACGCAGTCCCGACCAACTCAGGAAGCATCAGTGCATTTCGCTATCATATAATCAATCTCAGGCGTCGTACTCTACGGCGACGGAGCCAACGGGATCAGACCCGCTGGGAGCGGATCACGCAGATAGCCAACGATTGGTTGCCAAAGCCTCTCATCCATCACCCTTGGCCAGACGCTCGGTTTGCCGCCAAACACCCAAGGTGGGAGCCCGGTGCGTGAATCG